>JBBTFC010000119.1:1491-15490 GCA_038042015.1 Deltaproteobacteria bacterium | reverse complement strand
GTTTATGTGCGGCTTTGTCCTGTCAAATTTGGCCTTGCTCATAAAAACCTCCCTTAAAAAGTTAAACTTAAATCACCATGTCACCAGAACACCAGACTAAAAACTTGTGACTTGGTGACTTGTGACTGTTCTTATTTCCCTTGCACCTTCGCAACTATCTCTTCTGCTATTGAGTGCGGCACCCGCTCATAATGGGAAAACTGCATGGTAAATGTAGCCCTTCCCTGGGTCTTAGATCTTATATCAGTTGAATAACCAAACATCAGAGCCAAGGGAACCTTTGATGACACTACATTAAATCCACCCCTTGTTTCCATGCCAAGTATCTTGCCTCTCCTTGAATTCAAATCTCCGATAACATCTCCCATAAACTGATCAGGGGTTACAACCTCCACATCCATAATTGGTTCCAGAAGTATCGGGTTTGCCCTTCTCATTCCATCTTTGAAGCCAATAGAGGCCGCTATCTTAAATGCCATTTCAGATGAGTCAACATCGTGGTAAGAACCATCAAACAATGAAACCTTTATATCTACAACAGGATACCCTGCAAGCACACCTGTATCTATTGTCTCCCTTAGGCCCTTCTCAACTGCAGGTATATACTCCTTCGGAACAGTGCCGCCCACAATATTATTCTCAAATTCAAAACCCTTGCCAGGTTCCTGCGGTTCAACCTCAAGCCAGACATGGCCGTATTGGCCTCGGCCGCCTGTCTGTTTTATATACTTGCCCTCAGCCTCAACCTTCTTTGTTATGGTCTCTCTATATGCAACCTGCGGCTTGCCAACATTCGCCTCAACCTTAAACTCTCTCATTAATCTATCTACAATAATCTCAAGGTGCAATTCACCCATACCTGATATAATCGTTTGAGCGGTCTCTTCATCTGTCTTCACCCTGAATGATGGGTCTTCTATGGCAAGCTTCTGCAGCGATATACCGAGTTTTTCCTGATCAGCCTTTGTCTTCGGCTCTATCGCTATGCTCATAACAGGCTCAGGAAATATCATTCGTTCTAACAGTATAGGTTTATCGTCATCGCATATGGTATCGCCTGTTATGGTACTCTTCAGGCCCACTGCCGCTGCTATCTCGCCTGCATAAACCTCTTTTATCTCTTCCCTTTTATTCGCATGCATTTTTAAGAGTCTTCCAACCCGCTCTTTCTGCTGCTTCGTGGCATTGTAAACATAAGAGCCCGCTGCCATATAACCTGAATAAACCCTGAAGAATGTAAGCTGACCAACAAATGGGTCTGTCATTATCTTAAATGCAATGGCCGAAAATGGCGCATTATCATCTGCCTTTCTTTCCTCTTCTTTTTCCGTGTCAGGGTTTATCCCTTTTACAGCAGCGATATCAACAGGCGATGGGAGATATTCCAAAACAGAATCCAGAAGCGGCTGAATCCCTTTATTTTTAAAAGACGAGCCGCAAAGCACAGGGGTTATAGCCATTGAGATAGCGCCCTTTCTTATTGCCTTTTTTAATTCATCCTCTGTCGGCTGTTTGCCATCCATATATTTTCCCATAACTACTTCATCAAAATCAGCGGCAGCCTCTATAAGTTTGTCTCTGTACTCATGAACTATATCTTTCATATCTGGAGGGACATCTTCGTAACGAAACTTTGCGCCAAGTGTAGATTCATCCCAGATTATAGCCTTTTGTGAAACAAGGTCAACAACGCCCTTAAAGCTATCTTCTACGCCCACAGGAAGCTGCAACGCAACAGGTCTGGTTTGGAGCCTGTCTACCATCATCTTCATAACCCTGAAATAATCTGCCCCAACCCTGTCCATCTTATTTACAAACGCAATCCTCGGAACCTTATATTTATTCGCCTGACGCCATACTGTTTCTGATTGAGGCTCAACACCTCCCACAGAACAGAATACCGCGACAGCGCCATCAAGAACCCTTAAAGACCTTTCAACCTCTATAGTAAAATCAACATGGCCCGGCGTATCAATTATATTAATACGGTTATCCTTCCAAAAGCATGTTGTTGCGGCTGAAGTAATGGTAATACCCCTTTCCTGCTCCTGAGGCATCCAGTCCATAACAGCCGTGCCCTCGTGAACCTCTCCTATCTTATAAGTAACGCCTGTATAGTAGAGAATCCTCTCGGTCGTAGTGGTCTTACCCGCATCTATATGGGCCATTATCCCTATATTTCTTGTCTTTTCTATCGGCACCAATCTTGGCATTTTGTCGCTTCGCTCCATTGCAAATTGCAATTATTGTTAGACTACCATCTGTAATGCGCAAATGCCTTATTTGCCTCGGCCATCTTATGCACATCTTCTCTCTTCTTTACTGCCCCGCCTTTACTGTTTGCCGCATCTATTAGTTCAGAGGTAAGTTTTTCAACCATTGTTTTCTCTGCGCCGCGCGTCTTTGCGTATGTTGCAATCCATCTTAACGCAAGCGATATCTTGCGCTGCGGTCTGACCTCCTGTGGAACCTGATAGGTTGCGCCTCCAACCCTGCGGGACTTCACCTCAAGCATAGGCCTCACATTATCAAGCGCCTTTTTAAATATCTTGAGCGGGTCTTCCTTTGTCTTTTCTTTCATTCTGTCAAATACTCTATAAACAATCCCTTCTGCAACACTTTTTTTACCATCGCTCATTATAGTGTTCACAAACTTTGTGATAAGTTTATCATTATATTTCGGATCCGGCAGAACATCCCTTTTTGAAACAATTCCTTTCCTAGACATCAAACCTCCGATATAGCTGATAGCAACTACTTGTTTGCCATGAACTATGAACTATGAGCTATTTTGGTCTCTTCGCCCCGTATTTGGAGCGACCCTGTTTTCTGTTTTGAACACCAACCGCATCCATAGTGCCTCTGATGATATGGTACCTGACACCTGGCAAATCCTTTACCTTTCCGCCTCTTATAAGAACGACTGAATGCTCCTGAAGATTATGGCCAATTCCAGGAATATAAGAGGTCACCTCCATGGCATTTGTAAGCCTAACCCTTGCCACTTTTCTGAGCGCCGAGTTTGGCTTTTTAGGGGTTGTTGTATAAACCCTGATACAAACCCCCCTCTTCTGCGGACATTCTTTTAAGGCAGGCGCAGTTGTCTTCCTCTTTACAGCCTTTCTCCCTTTTTTAACCAACTGATTTATCGTGGGCATCCGTCGTCTCTCCCTACCTTGCACCGAAAGAAAATCGGCCTCGCAACTTTTTTCTGAAACAAAACTTGGTAAGACTATCAGATTTTACAACTCATTGTCAAGCATAATCTAATATAAATTTAATAAATTCAATCTGATGATTCTTGTGTTAAGTTAGTTTCTTCAGGTACAGCAAGCGATAGTTTCCTGTAATAAGGGAAACCAGTGCCGGCAGGAACCAGTTTGCCCATAATTACATTCTCTTTTAGTCCCCTTAGATAATCTACCTTGCCTGCAATACTCGCCTCTGTTAAGACCTTTGTTGTCTCCTGGAAAGAGGCTGCAGATATGAAACTTTCTGTAGAGAGAGATGCCTTGGTAATCCCCTGCAAAAGCGGTTCGGCAATTGCAGGCCTCTTTCCTTTCGCCAGCATCTTCTCGTTTGCCTCTTCAAATATATATCTTTCAACCTGGTCTCCAACAAGAACATCTGTATCGCCAGCCTCTTTTATCTTTACCCTTCTGAGCATCTGCTTTACAATCACTTCAATATGCTTATCGTTTATCTTAACGCCCTGCAGCCTATAGACCTCCTGCACCTCATCCACAAGATATTTAGCCAATTCCTTAACGCCAAGCACACTGAGAATATCATGCGGGTTTGCAGACCCGTCCATAAGGGGCTCTCCTGCCTTTACCCTGTCCCCTTCCCTCACACTTATATGTTTGCCTTTAGGTATCAGATATTCTTTAGGTTCTCCAACCTCCGGAGTTACAACAACCTTTCTCTTGCCTTTAGTATCCTTGCCAAACGACACTGCGCCGTCAATTTCGCTGATAACAGCGCACTCCTTTGGTTTCCTTGCCTCAAAAAGTTCCGCAACACGCGGCAGCCCACCGGTGATATCCTTGGTTTTTGTAGTCTCTCTCGGAATCTTACATATAATATCCCCTGCCTCAACAACATCTCCTTCATTGGCTGTTATTATAGCTCCGACTGGCAAGAGGTATCTGGCCTCTATAGCAGCGCCATGGATCTTTAATGTCCTTCCAGCCTGATCCTTTATAGAAACCCTTGGCCTCAAATCGCCCTCTTTATAGCTCACTACAACTTTACTTGAAAGACCTGTAACCTCGTCCACCTGTTCTCGCATGGTCTTCCCTTCTTCAATATCTCCGAATTTCACCACGCCGCTTGCCTCTGTTATAATCGGGATTGTATATGGATCCCACTCTGCCAACACCTCGCCTGTCTTAACCTTCTGGCCATCCTTGACCTTAAGTTTTGCGCCGTATATGAGAGAATTTACCTCTCTATCCCTTCCATTCTCATCGTGAAGGGCGATTTCGCCATTCCTGCTCATAACTACAACTTCATTTTTTGAGTTCACAGCAGTATGCAGATTTATAAATTTAACATTGCCGTCATGTCTTGCCTCCAATTGGGTTTGTTCCGCCCTTCTGCTGGCTGTGCCGCCAATATGAAATGTTCTCATTGTAAGCTGTGTTCCCGGCTCCCCTATGGACTGGGCTGCAATGACGCCGACAGCCTCGCCCAAATCAACCATCCGGCCTCTGGCAAGGTCCCTTCCGTAACACTTTTTGCATATCCCACGTTTACTCCTGCAGGTAAGAACACTCCTTATCTTTACCTTCTCCATGCCCGTCTCTTCTATTTTAGCCACGTTGTCTTCATCAATCTCTTCATTTTCTTTAACAAGGATATTGCCTGTGAATTGGTCTATAATATCCTCCATGGCAACCCTGCCCAGAAGCCTTTCACCTATAGGTTCAATAATTTCTCCACCCTCAATAAGCGAAGATATATATATGCCATCCAATGTTCCGCAGTCATCTTCAGAGATTATTGCATCCTGCGCAACATCCACCAATCTTCTTGTAAGGTAGCCTGAATTGGCGGTTTTTAAAGCTGTGTCTGCAAGACCCTTTCTTGCCCCGTGCGTAGAGATGAAGTACTGCAGCACTGTAAGACCTTCTCTGAAATTAGCCGTTATCGGCGTCTCTATTATTTCGCCTGACGGCTTTGCCATAAGCCCTCTCATACCCGCAAGCTGCCTTATCTGCTGGGCAGAACCCCTTGCCCCGGAATCAGCCATCATAAATATCGGATTAAAACTGGGAATGCTCTTTTCTTTACCGTTCTCATCTTTTATAGTCTCTGTGCCGAGATCTTTGAGCATCTCTGCGGCAATCTCCTCAGTTGTCTGCGCCCATATATCAATAACCTTGTTATATCTTTCACCATCAGTTATCAAACCCTCATTATACTGCTTTTGAATTTCCTGAGCCTCGCTGTATGCCTTTCCCAAAAACTTGCCTTTTTTGGACGGTATCTTCATATCATCTATACAGATAGATATCCCAGCCTTTGTTGCATATGTAAAACCAAGGTTTTTAAGCTGATCGGCAAGAATTACCGTCTTCTTATCCCCGGCGCGGCGGTAACAGATATCAATCAGATTTGCAAGCTGCTTCTTATCCATTACCATGTTTACGAATTCAAATGGAATCTCTTCAGGCAATACCTCGTTTAAAATAATCCTTCCTACTGTAGTATCTATCAACTTCCCATCCATCTTGACCTTTATCTTTGCCTGAAGATGGACCTCTCCTGCATCATACGCAACCCTGACCTCCTCAGGCGATGAAAGGATGCTGCCGGTTCCCTTAACACCATACCTTTCCCTTGTCATATAGTAGATTCCGAGAACAATATCCTGAGTAGGCACAATTACAGGCTTGCCGTTTGCAGGGGAAAGGATATTGTTTGTTGACATCATAAGCACCCTCGCCTCAGTCTGGGCCTCTATAGAAAGAGGGATATGGACAGCCATCTGATCGCCGTCAAAATCCGCATTAAACGCAGTGCAAACAAGTGGATGAAGCTGAATAGCCTTTCCTTCGATAAGAAGCGGCTCAAATGCCTGTATGCCCAAACGGTGCAATGTGGGGGCCCTGTTCAACATCACAGGATGCTCCTTTATAACCTCATCGAGCACATCCCATACCTCCGGCCTTTCCTTTTCAACCATTTTCTTTGCAGCCTTAATAGTAGTGGCATAGCCGCGCTCTTCAAGTTTTTGATATATAAACGGTTTAAATAATTCGAGCGCCATCTTTTTGGGCAGGCCGCATTGATGCAATTTTAAATCAGGACCAATTACAATGACCGAACGTCCAGAGTAGTCAACCCTCTTTCCAAGAAGGTTCTGCCTGAATCTGCCGCCCTTGCCTTTTATCATATCGCTCAAGGATTTTAATGGACGTTTATTCTGTCCTGTTATTATTCTACCCCGGCGCGCATTATCAAACAGCGCATCAACAGCCTCCTGCAGCATCCTCTTCTCATTTCGTATTATAATATCGGGGGCATTAAGCTCCATAAGCCTCTTCAAGCGGTTATTCCTGTTTATCACCCTTCTGTAAAGATCGTTTAAGTCAGATGTGGCAAATCTTCCTCCATCCAGAGGCACCAGAGGTCTTAAGTCCGGTGGTAAAACAGGAATCACATCCAGTATCATCCATTCCGGCCTGGCTCCGGACGCTTTAAAACCGTCTACTATCTTTAATCTCTTTACTATCTTCTTCTTTTTTACCTCAGATGTGGTTTTTTTCATCTCTGAACGAAGAAAAGACGAAAGTTTCTGCAAATCCAGTTTCTTAAGCGCCTCCTTTACTGCCTCAGCACCCATGCCTGCAGTAAAACCATCATGGCCATACTTTTCTATGGCCTTTTCATACTTATCATCTGTCAAAAGCTCGCCCTCTTTAAGGTCAGTATCTTTTGGCTCTATAACTATGTAGCTTTCATAATATATAACCCTTTCAAGCTCCTTCAGGGTCATGTCCAGTATGGTGGCTATCCTGCTTGGCAGGCTCCGCATAAACCATATATGGGCAACAGCGGTGGCAAGCTCTATATGGCCAAGCCTTTCCCTCCTTACCTTGGAAGGTATAACCTCCACCCCGCATTTTTCGCAGGTTACGCCCCTGTGCTTCATCCTTTTATATTTTCCGCAGTTGCATTCATAATCCTTTACCGGACCGAATATCTTTGCGCAAAAAAGGCCGTCTCTTTCCGGTTTGAATGTCCTGTAGTTTATGGTCTCAGGCTTTTTTACCTCGCCAAAAGACCACTCTCTTATCTTATCAGGAGATGCAAGAGATATCCTTATGGCAGAAAAATCAGTCGGTCTTTTCTGCTTTCCAAAAAGCGCCATTAGTCTTTCCAAAGTAACCTCCCTGGTTTAATTAACGTAGAGCGTTTAGGAGAAGCATATGGCGTACAGTGTTTTGTATCCGCTATACGCTATCCGCTCCTATTACTTTTCCTCTAAGAGCTCCACATTCAATACCAGACTCTGCAATTCCTTTATAAGGACATTAAAAGACTCCGGCAAGGTTGGCTCCATATTATATTCTTTCTTCACAATAGCCTCATACATCCTTGTCCTGCCCGGAACATCATCGCTCTTTACAGTTAAAAATTCCTGCAATGTATGCGCAGCGCCATAAGCCTCCAGCGCCCAGACCTCCATTTCACCCAGCCTCTGTCCGCCAAACTGGGCCTTGCCTCCCAGGGGCTGCTGCGTAACAAGGGAGTATGGACCAGTGCTCCTTGCATGTATCTTATCCTCCACAAGATGGTGGAGCTTCAACATATACATACAACCGACTGTAACATCCTGATCAAACGGCTCTCCGGTTCTGCCGTCATAAAGGGTAATCTTGCCGTTAAGCGGCAAACCGGCCTTCTCAAGAAGGTCTTTTATGTCCTGCTCCGTAGCGCCATCAAACACCGGACTTGATATAAATATCCCTTTTTTAAATCTCATGGCCACAGCTACAACTTCTTTATCAGAAAGATTATTTAAAAATTTGTTAAAATCAGGAGAGCCGTATATCTTTTTAAGCTTTTCCCGCAAAGCATTATGGCTAAAATCTTTCTCCATATAGCTGGCCACCTGCTCTCCAAGACTCCTGGCAGCCCAGCCAAGATGTGTTTCCAGTATCTGACCAACATTCATTCTGGAAGGAACGCCAAGCGGGTTCAAGACTATATCGACCGGCGTCCCATCCGCCAGATAAGGCATATCCTCTTCAGGCAATATCCTGGAGACAACCCCTTTGTTTCCATGTCTACCGGCCATCTTATCCCCGACCGATATCTTTCTCTTCATGGCTATGTATACCTTAACCATCTTTATAACACCTGGAGGCAGTTCATCGCCTCTCTTAAGCCTGTCTATCCTCTCATCAAATACAACCTTTATAAGGTCTATCTGCTCATTAAAATTATCAATGGTATGTTTTATTTCCTCTTCTGCATGTTCATCTGTCAAAGACACCTCATCCCACCTGGCCATAGGAATCTGGTCTATAATCTCTTCTGTAATAACTACGCCCTTTTTTATAAGAACATTGCCCTTTTTATCAAGAAGTTTTTGAGATAAATGTTTTCCCGCAAGCAGTTTTTTTACCTTCTTAGATGCATTATCCCTTACAATCTTTATCTCATCCTCTTTATCCTTTGAGAGCTTGGCTGTTTCCTTGCCTTCAATAGATTTGCTCCTCTCATCCCTCTCCGCGCCTTTTCTTGAGAACACCTTAACATCTATAACAACCCCCTCTATGCCGGGCGGGACCTTGAGAGAGGTATCCTTCACATCCTCTGCCTTTTCTCCGAATATAGCGCGAAGCAGCTTCTCTTCCGGAGAAAGCTGGGTCTCGCCTTTTGGCGTTACCTTGCCAACCAGTATATCTCCAGGCGCCACATCTGCGCCAATACGCACTATCCCGCTCTCATCCAAATCCTTAAGCGCCTCCTCGCCTACATTCGGGATGTCTCTTGTAATATCCTCCTTGCCAAGTTTTATATCCCTGGACATTATTTCAAATTCCTCTATATGCACAGATGTAAAGACATCTTCTTTATGCAGCCGCTCGCTTATCAGTATAGAATCTTCAAAATTATACCCCCCCCACGGCATGAATGCGACAAGGCAATTTCTACCCAATGCAAGCTCTCCATGATCCGTTGAGGGCCCGTCTGCTATCACATCCCCTTTGTTTATCTTATCACCAATCCGCACTATCGGTTTCTGATTCATGCATGTATTCTGATTAGACCTCTTGAATTTTGTAAGGTTGTAAATATCAACGCCATCGCTGCACCTTATTACTATTCTGGAAGCGTCAACACCTTCCACAACACCGTCTTTCCCGGCAATTACAGTAACGCCCGAATCTTTTGCAACCACTTCTTCAATGCCTGTCCCAACAAGCGGCGCATCGGTCTGAACTAGTGGAACAGCCTGGCGCTGCATGTTCGAACCCATAAGCGCCCTGTTGGCGTCATCATTTTCAAGAAACGGGACAAGGGCTGCCGCTATACTCACCAACTGGTTCGGGGAGACATCCATCAGTGTAATATCCTCAGACCTTGCCATGACAAATTCTCCACTCTTTCTCGCAGAAATCATATCAGTGGTAAATCTGCCGTCCTTATCAATGGACGCGTTGGCCTGGGCTATTACATGACTCTCTTCATCCAATGCAGAAAGGAACCTTATCTTGCTGGTTACCCTGCCATTCGCAGCTTCTCTGTACGGAGTTTCTATAAAACCGAATTCATTTACCCTTGCATAGGTGCTGAGCGACACTATAAGTCCTATATTAGGTCCTTCCGGCGTTTCTATAGGACATATCCTGCCATAGTGGGTGGCATGAACATCCCTGACCTCAAATCCCGCCCTTTCCCTTGTAAGTCCGCCCGGCCCAAGGGCAGAGAGCCTCCTCTTGTGCGTTATCTCGGACAGCGGATTGGTTTGGTCCATAAATTGCGACAACTGGCTGGAACCAAAAAACTCTCTCACTACTGCTGCGACAGGTTTTGGGTTTATAAAATCATGCGGCATAAGGGTCTCGAGTTCGCCAAGGCTCATCCTCTCCTTTACCGCCCTTTCCATCCTTAACAACCCTATCCTGTATTGGTTCTCTAAAAGCTCGCCAACTGACCGTATCCTCCTGTTGCTAAGATGGTCTATATCATCTACAAACCCCTGCCCGTTCTTCAGGCCCACAAGATAACGAACCACACCAAGGATATCCTCCTTGCGCAGTGTAGTAGTCTCCAAAGCAACATCAAATCCGAACTTTCTATTGAGTTTTAATCTGCCGACCTTTGACAGGTCATATCTATCTGCGGAAAAGAACAGATTATGGAATTGCTGCCGAGCCACAGCCACAGTAGGCGGGTCGCCCGGCTTCAGTCTTTTGTATATTTCAACCATAGCATTTATAGTCATGCTGCTGATGGGATCGTCAGGGTTTTCCTTGCGGTAGGATTGAATAATCTTTGTTTCTTCATTGGTAATTCTGTCATTTATAAGGATATCTCTGAAAAAAGGACCAATCCCTTCTGTAAAGAGAAGCTGGAACTTTTTTATCCCTCTTTTCTCTACCTCATCCAGTTTTTCTTTTGTAATGATCTGGTTACACTCCAAAAATACCTCTCCCGTTTTATGATCAACAATGTCTCTTGCAACAACTCTGCCTAAAATGCCTTCTACCTCAACCGGTATATATTTAACACCGGCAGCAACAAGTTTTTTTATAATTGCCCTGTTAAACTTTCTTTCCTTTTTTATAATTAACTCATGCGTCTTAGTATCTTTTATATCCTGACTTGCCTTCTGGCCTATGAGTTGGTCCGGCTCTACCTTCTTCAATATCTCCCTTCCTTCCAGAACAATCTCTTCGACAGGGTAGAAATAATTAAGAAGCTCTTCTATAGAATAACCCAATGCCTTAAGAAGGATAGTGGCAAGCATCTTCCTTCTTTTATCTATTCGCACATAAAGCCAATCCTTCTGATCAAATTCAAAATCAAGCCACGAACCGCGATATGGTATTACCCTTGCAGTATACTGGAGTTTTCCGCTCGCATAACCCTTTCCCTTTTCATATTCAAAATACACCCCGGGGGATCTATGAAGCTGGCTCACAATAACCCTTTCTGTTCCATTGATAATAAATGTCCCGTTATCGGTCATAAGTGGAACTTCCCCAAAATATATCTCCTGCTCCTTTACATCCCTTATGGTCTGCGCGCCGGTTGTCTGGTCTTTATCCCATACAACAAGCCTTACAGTTATCCTGATAGGAGAGGCATAGGTCATGCCTCTCTGCTGACATTCTTCAACAGTGTATTTCGGGTCCTCCAATATATAATTCACAAAATCCATAGATGCTGTGCCGCTATAATCCTTTATAGGGAAAATACTTTTGAATACACCCTGAAGACCAATATCAGCCCGCGCCTCAGGTTTTACGCCCGATTGGAGAAATTGCTGATACGATTTTTTCTGCACATCTATTAGATTTGGTATATCTACTATTTTGCCTATGCGGGAATAATCCTTTCTAAGGATTGCTCCGTTTAATAAAACATTGCCCATTTTTTTCCCCTCTTTATAAATGAACCAACAGGGCAGACACATAGGTCTGCCCCCTACATTTTGCTTACTGCCTACTGTATCTCTACCTGAGCGCCTACAGCTTCCAGTTGTTTCTTGAAATTCTCAACATCCGCTTTAGAAACACCTTCCTTCACTGTCTTTGGAGCGCCTTCCACAAGGTCCTTTGCCTCTTTTAACCCAAGGCCTGTAATTGCCCTGACTTCCTTAATGACTTTAATCTTGTCTGCGCCGACACTCTTAAGGATAATAGTAAACTCTGTCTGCTCCTCTGCAGGGGCGGCCGTTGCGGCGCCTGCCGCAGGCGCTACTGCAGCCACAGGGGCTGCTGCTGTAACTCCAAATTTATTTTCCAGATCTTTAACAAGTTCCGCCAGCTCCAGCACTGTTATGCCTTCAATATATTTTATTACATCCTCTTTTGAAATCTGTGCCATTTTAAAAACCTCCATTTTTTCATTATGAATTTTTAATTCGTAATTCTTAATTGCCTTTCTTCGCCTGTATTGCAGCCAATGTATAAACAAATTTTCTTGGAACACCGCTCAAAACCCCTACCAGACCCCTTGGCGCTGCGCTAAGCACGGCAGCAAGTTTCCCCAACAATACATCCCTTGGCGGAAGCTCCGAAAGGGCCGTTATCTCCTTCAGATTCATTATCTTCCCGCCCAGCAGGCCGGCCTTCAGCTTGAATTTAGGCTCATCCTTGGCAAATTGAGCGAGTATCTTGGCTGTTGCCACAGGATCTGCATAGCTCATAGCAACAGCGGTAGTGCCTTCAAAGTAGTCTTTTAGAGACTGGGCCCCGGCATCCTTTATGGCTATTCTGGCAAGGGTATTTTTAACAACCTTGAATTCAACAGACACAGCCCTTAAAGATTTTCTCAAGGCAGTCATCTGCTCCACCTTCAACCCCTTGTAATCAGCTACAAAGGCAGCCTTAACCTTCTTAAGCTTTTCCTGAAGCTCATTTACAAGCTGCTTTTTCCCTTCCCTAATCAATTTTTTCTCCCCCCCTTTCTGTCTTGCACGTTAAACGTGCCTTTAGATTTTTTGGAAAAAGACAGAAGGGCTTCAACGACAGTGGCGAGTGAAGAGTGGTAAGTGATGAGTAAAAACCACTTTAAAAAGCTTTACTGACCACTGGCCACTGACCACTGTAGTTATAGTCTCGGTAGGATTATTAAGCCGAAAAGCCCCTACTGTCTTTGACCTATATATGAAAAGGTTAAGGTTGAGGATAAGGTTAAGGATTTTACTCAACCTCAACCTTGACTTGACCTTAACCTTTATTTAAACAACTCCCTCACCCCTGCTGCATCTATCTGAATACCGGGGCCCATGGTTGCTGATATAGTTATATTCCGTAAATATATTCCCTTGCTGGCAGACGGTTTTGCCTTTATAATACTCTCCAACAGGACAGATAGATTTTCTTTGAGCTTTTGCGCGCCAAAAGAGACCTTTCCTGCCTGGACATGTATATTTCCTCCCTTATCCACCTTAAATTCCACCTTACCTGCCTTTGCATCCTTCACTGCCCTGGTAACATCAAATGTAACTGTGCCAAGTTTTGGATTTGGCATAAGTCCCTTTGGCCCTAAAATCTTACCAAGCTTTCCTACCGCACCCATCATATCAGGGGTAGCTATAATCGTGTCAAAATCAAGCCAGCCTTTAGACACCTTTTCTATAAGGTCTTCTCCGCCAATAAAGTCCGCCCCTGCGTCCTTTGCCTCTTTTTCCTTTTCACCCTTGGCAAAAACCAGAACCCTGATCTTTTTGCCTGTGCCATTAGGAAGAACCACAGCCCCTCTAACCATCTGATCAGACTGTTTGGTATCAACCCCGAGCCTCACAGCCAGATCAACTGTCTCGTCAAATTTTGCGGTAGCTGTTTCCGGAACAAGCTTTACTGCGTCTTCAAGGCTGTATGCCTTTGATATATCTACCTTCGCAATTGCTGCATTATACTTTTTTCCCATATTATCCCTCCACCACTATGCCCATGCTTCTTGCGGTGCCTGCAATAGTCTTTACAGCAGCCTCAAGATTGGCAGCCGTCAGGTCCGGCATCTTTAATTTTGCTATCTCTATAACCTGCTGCTTTGTAACCTTACCAACCTTATCTTTATTTGGGGTGCCGGAACCTTTTTCTATGCCTGCTGCCTTCATAAGAAGCGTAGAGGCAGGCGGCGTTTTGGTTATGAATGAAAAGGATCTGTCTGCATATACTGTTATAACTACAGGTATAATCATCCCTTCCTGCTTTTGGGTTCTGGCATTGAATGTCTTGCAGAACTCCATTATATTCACGCCATGCTGACCCAATGCCGGACCAACCGGCGGCGATGGATTTGCCTT
>JBBTFC010000119.1:0-1391 GCA_038042015.1 Deltaproteobacteria bacterium | reverse complement strand
TATTCACGCCATGCTGACCCAATGCCGGACCAACCGGCGGCGATGGATTTGCCTTGCCAGCAGGTATCTGCAATTTAATATTTGTAATAATCTTTTTTGCCATGTTTATCTCCTATAAAAGAAAAATCAAATGTCAAAAATCAAAAGTCAAAATTACAATTCAAAATTCAAAAGTGATTAAGAAAACTTTTAACTTTTGACCTGAACTTTTGAGTTTTGCCTTTTAAATTTTAAATTTCTTCCTTACGCCTTTTCCACCTGAACAAAATCAAGCTCGACAGGCGTTGCCCTGCCAAATATACTTACAAGAACCTTTAGCTTGCCCTTTTCCGGTTTTACCTCATCCACTATACCTGTGAAATTTGTAAACGGGCCGTCAACAACCCTTACATTCTCACCTCTGTCAAAGAGAACCTTTGGTTTTGGCCTTACTGCCCCCTCCTCCATCTGATGCGTTATCTTCTTAACCTCTTCTTCAGAGATTGCCGGAGGTGTTGTTGTTCCGCCCACAAAACCGGTTACTTTAGGGGTATTCTTCACAAGATGCCATGTCTCATCGTTAAGTTCCATGTTCACCAGAATATAGCCGGGGAAAAATTTTCTGGAGGTGGTCTTCTTCTCTCCTTTTACCAGCCCTATAACCTTTTCTGAAGGAACCAATACCTCAGAAAAATACTCCTCCATCTTGTTGCTTTTTACCCTTTCCTGAAGAGTAGCCTTTACCTTATTTTCATAACCTGAATAAGTATGTACCGCATACCATTTTTTTGTCATATATAACCTAACCCAATACCAGCCTTACTAACCTTGCCAGAGCCGCATCCACAAGCCCCAGTAAAATAGAGATAACGAGAACCAATATTATAACCACCCATGTAGAAGCGGCAACATGTTTTCTAACAGGCCATGTCACCCTTTTTAATTCCTGATTAGCCTCTGATGAAAATTGCTTTGCCTTTTCAATAAATTCCATATTTCTTCCTCTTGTAAAGACAGTGACCACTATTTTTTACTGGCAGGCCAGGAGGGATTCGAACCCCCAACACTCGGTTTTGGAGACCGACGCTCTAGCCGTTAGAGCTACTGGCCTGTGTTTAAAACAGGTTGAGGTTGAGAAAAAACAGATAGTAAAGCGTTTCTGATTTAACCTTAACCTCAACCTTAACCTTGTCTTACTTCGTTTCCTTATGCGCCGTATGCTTTCTACAATGCCTGCAGTACTTTTTAAGTTCAAGCCTGTCAGGTGTAGTTTTCTTATTTTTTGTAGTTGTATAGTTTCTATTTTTACAGTCACCGCACGCTAATGTTATAATATCTCTCATATTTTCTCCCCAAATTTACGCCAATATTTTAGTTACCACCCCTGCGCCGACTGTCCTTCCGCCTTCTCT
>JBBTFC010000118.1:0-6315 GCA_038042015.1 Deltaproteobacteria bacterium | reverse complement strand
AAAACTTCCCCGACCGTAGTATCAAAAACGCAAGCCAGAGTCCCATAAAACCTGCGATTAAAAAACCGAATATCCCGAGGAACGGATAGCCAAACAGTTTCGGCCCGCCGCCGAAGGCCATTACCAGAGAAGAGCCTATAATCAGGGCTCCAACGATTACGCCGAATGTAAGCCTGTTGGATGACCTGTCCATCTCTCCCATCAGGTCCTCAAGCCCCTTGTGCACAAAATCTATAGTGAATTTGTCGCTTGTCATCTTTTTCAATATCTGGTTCATCTGGGAAGGCAGGGTTTTGGCAAAGGTCTGATATTCCCTCATAGCGTCAACCGCGCCTTTTGCCATGGCAGCAGGCCCGAAACGTTTTGCTATAAGCTTGCTGGCGAATTGCTGGCTTTCCACAAGGATATTCGCATCAGGGTGCAAAAGCCTGCTCAGCCCTTCCAATTCAAGTATACATTTATCCAGAAGCAGGAGCTCTTTCGGCATCCTTATTCTGTGTCTTGAAGCAAGCCTTATGTAGCTCGTCAGCAGTTCGCCGACGCTTGTCCTTTTAAAGGGTTTCCCAAAGTAAGAAAATAGCAATTCCTGATATTCCCTTGTAAACGACGCTTCATTTATATCCTCCGGCAGTATGCCCATCTTCAGATAAACCCTTGTAAGAAGCTCATAGTCTTCGCTCATGAGACCTACAAATATGTCCGCCAGATTTTCCTGCATCTCTCTGTCAACCCTTCCTACAATCCCGAAATCAACAAACGCAACCTGTTCAGGCCCTGTGACAAATATATTTCCTGAATGAAGGTCTCCGTGAAAAATCCCGAATTCAAAAACCTGTCTGAACAAAACCTCAGTCGTTATATGACCTATCTTTTCAGTGTCTATCCCCTTTGCCTTAAGTTTTTCCACATTATCTATCTTTATCCCCCTTATCCTTTCCATTGTAATGACCTTTTTGCTTGTCAGGTTCCAATAAATAGCCGGGATAAAAACCCTTGGGTCATCAGAATGATTTTGCTTAAACCTTTCTGTGTAGCTTGCCTCCAATGTGAAGTCCATCTCCTTTTTTATGGTCATGGCAAATTCATCTACCATACCCGCAGGGTCATAAACCCTGGCTTCCGGTATGTATTTTACAACGAGTTTTGCAAGGTGCTGGAGGATGGACATATCTGTGTCTATTATTGCCTCTATGTCAGGCCTCTGCGCCTTTATCACCACATCTTCTCCATCCATTGTAATTGCCCTGTGAACCTGCGCAATGGATGCGGCGGCAACAGGCCTTTCATCTATCTCCCTGAATAATTCCTTTGCCGGCCTTTTAAATTCGTCTTCTATTACCTTGATAACATCCTGAAAAGGAAATGGCGGGACTTCATCCTGCAGTTTTAAAAATTCTCTTATAAATTCCCTAGGCAGGATATCGGGCCTTGTGGATAGTATCTGTCCAAACTTGATAAATGTAGGACCGAGTTCTTCAAAGGCAAGTCTTGTTCTGACAGCAAGAGATATGGCTTCATGGCCTGCGGCCGCCTTTTTCCCCATGATTCTTTGCGGGAGTGATATGAGTTTTGTCAGATGTATCCTCTCTAATATCGGGTAAAAGCCGTGCCTGATTAGTATGGTGATAATCTGCCGGAGCCGCTGGATATTCTTGTATGCGAGATGGATTCTTAGGAAGGTCATGTTCTCTTGCCTCTTGCCCGTTTTGCTCCGATCACCTGCCCTTCCAGCGCCAAATCTATCTGCCGCCGCTCAATATCTACATTTGCCACGACTACCCTTACCCTGTCCCCTATCCTGTATCTTTTCTTTGTATGGTCTCCAATAAGCGAGTGCTCCTTTTCCATAAAGGTATAATAGTCGTCTTTCAAATTTGTAACATGAACAAGCCCCTCCACAAAATATTCCTCAATCTCCACAAAGAAGCCGAAGCTGGTAACGCCGGATATGATGCCGTTATAAACCTCGCCCACCTTATCCATCATAAACTGCGCCTTTTTTAAATCAACGACCTCCCTTTCTGACTCCATTGCATTTCTCTCCCTCTTTGATGTATGGCCTGCAATCTCAGGAAGGGCCTTTCCCCAATATTCCTTATCCTTTCCGGAATATTTTTCTCTTATCCATTTTTTTAAAATCCTGTGAACCACCAAATCAGGGTATCTGCGTATTGGGGATGTGAAATGCGTGTAATACTCAAATGCAAGGCCGAAGTGTCCCACATTTTTTTCAGAATATCTCGCCTGTTTCATGGAGCGGAGCAGGATATGATTTATCAGTTTCTCTTCAGGCTTTCCCTCTGCCTCCAGCAGCGCTTTCTGAAGGGTTTTGGGACTTAAATTATTTTCCTTTAGATGATACCCGAAATTTCCGATAAACTCTTTAAACTCATAAATGCTTTCCTTATCAGGCTCTTCGTGAACCCTGTAGAGAAATGGAAGTTTCAATTGAGTGATGTAAGTTGCAACAGCCTGATTTGCCGCAAGCATACATTCCTCTATTATCCTATGGGCGATGTTTCTCTCTGATTTTACAATGCCTTCAACCTTTCCCTCTATATCAATGATTATCTGCGGCTCAGGCAGGTCAAAATCAATGCTTCCCAGTTCCGCCCGCCGCTCTCTGAGTTTCAAACAGAGCCCCTCCATTATCCTAAGGTCGTCCATGAGGCGGCTGTATTTTTCTTTAATCGTTTCGTCATTGCCGGTAAGAATATCCCTTACATTTGTATAAGTCAGCCTTGCAGAGCTTTTTATGACGCTCTCGTAAAATTTACTCCGGATAATATTACCTTCATGGTCAAAATCCATCTCTGCCGTCAACGTAAGCCTGTCAACATGCGGATTCAGGCTGCATATGCCGTTGCTCAATGCCTCAGGAAGCATAGGGATGCACCTGTCAGGAAAATATACGCTTGTCCCCCTGTTGTAAGCCTCTTTATCAAGGAGGGTTTCCTCTTTTACATAATGCGCGACATCAGCTATAGACACCCATAACCTGTATCCTTTAGCCGTTCGTTCCACAGAAACAGCATCATCAAAATCTTTTGCCGTCTCTCCGTCAATTGTAACCGTTCTGCTGTCTCTTAAATCCACCCTTCCTGCGATATCGTCTCCAGTCACCTCCTGCGGTATGGCCTTTGCCTCTTCAATTACATTATGGGGAAATCTATGCGGCAGGCTGTATTTTTTTACTATAACCTCGATCTCAACATCAGGGTCATCATGGTCTCCGAGAACAGCGATAATCTTTCCAAGAAGCGTAATATGCTCCGCAGGCCATCTAATTATCTCTGCCTCTACAATTTTACCATCCTCAATATGCCTGCTATCCTTTGGAGGAATTATAACCTCGTGAAGAATTCTTTCTTCAGAAGGGATGACAACCCCAAACCCCTTCCTCTTTTCAAATCTGCCGACAATTGTTTTATGCCTTCTCTCAAGAATCCTTATAATCCTTCCCTCTTTCTTTCCATCGCCCTTGCCGCGTCCTTCAATCCTCGCCACAACCTTATCGCCGTGCATTGCGCCTTTTAGATTTCTGGGATTTATGAATATATCTACGCCCCCGTCTTCCGGCGCGACAAAGCCAAAGCCATTAGGATGACAGATAAGCCCGCCCACAATAAGATTCATCTTTGCCTGGACGCCGTATCTTTCACCGCTTATTTTTATAATATGGCCGTCTTTAATCAATTCATTCAGAAGCCCCTTAAACAGCCTGTTCTCCTTCTTAGGAACAGCTAATTCTCTGGCAAGGTCCTTGAAAGACAGCGGCCTGTAGGCCTTATCCTGTATGAGCTGGAGAAGGGATTGTTTGTCGGAAGATTTGGCGGTTTTTTGTATCATTGGTAAATTTACATCCCCACAATATTATATCCTGCATCCACATAGATAATCTCGCCTGTAACTCCGCTGGACATGTCGCTTAAGAGATACAGGGCTGTCTTTGCTACATCCTCTGTTGTAACATTTCGCTTTAAAGGCGCTTTTTTTTCTACGACGTTTAATATATCCCTGAAACCTGCTATGCCCATGGCTGCAAGGGTCTTTACAGGGCCCGCTGATATGGCATTGACCCTTATGCCCTTTTGCCCCAGGTCAGCCGCAAGATACTTAACGCTTGCCTCAAGCGCCGCCTTTGCAACACCCATGACATTATAATTGGGAATAACCTTTTCGCTGCCATAATAGGTTAAGGTTATAATGCTTCCGCTTCTGCCTTCCATTAACGGATATGCCCGCTTTGCCAATGCCACAAGGGAATAGGCGCTCACATCCATTGCCAGCCTGAAGCCTTCTCTTGAGGTATCCGCATACATGCCTTTTAGTTCATCCTTATTTGCAAAGGCAACAGAGTGAACGAGAATATCCAATCCGCCCCAGGCCTCTTTAACCGTGTTAAACACCGCATCTATCTCGTTATCCTTTGCCACATCGCATGGCAGAATCAGTTTTGAACCAATGCCCTGAGCCAGCGGCATAACCCGTTCTTTAAGCGCATCTCCAACATATGTAAATGCAAGCTCCGCCCCTTCTTTATGCAGCGCCTGCGCAATGGCCCATGCAATGCTCCTCTCGTTTGCAACACCGAAAATGATCCCCTTTTGATTATTCAGCAAACCCATTTAAAGCCCCCTTGTATGTGTAATCATTAGTGTTCTATCACTATTTAATGGTTGATTCAATCATTACTTTTATTTGACTTGCCAGTTAAGCCCATCTCTGCTAAATTCATAGAACCACTACAACAGGAGGTTGCCATGGTTTTTGAGCATCTTGAAGAAAAAGAGGCTGTGGAGATTGCTTCTTTGATAGAAAGAAACGGTTTCGCATTTTATTCCATACTTGCAGACAAGGCAGAGGATAAAACGGTAAAGGATGTATTTAAAAAACTGGCGAAAGAAGAAAAAAGACACATAAGTATCCTGGAAAAGAGATATTATCCGGAGGCAGGCTTTGGAGAACAGATTACTGACGAGGAGATTGCTATTGAGGATTATGTCTCAAGAAGCGCAGACCCTAAAATATTTACTGAAGAGATAAATGTAGAAAGGCTTGTCCATGCAATAGACAGTGTGAAAAAGGCTGTGATACTGGCCATACACACAGAGAGATACGCATCAGAATATTTTGAAGGCATGGCTAAAAAGGCAGGAACCAAAGGCGGGGCTGAAATGTATAAAGAGCTTGCAGACGAGGAAAGGGGACATGCGAAGGAGTTGGAGGCTGTCCTGAAATCAATATAACTCCTTAACTCCTCACGGTGTAGATATGTCAGAACTTAGACTAAATCTTATAACAAGGGAATGGGTAATCATTGCCACAGAAAGGGCAAAGAGGCCTGAGGATTTCAAAACCGCTGCAGTTAGGAAGGATATTCCCCGGTATGTGGAAACATGCCCATTCTGCCCTGGAAACGAGGCGAAGACCCCGGGAGAGACCTTCAGGATAAGCGATGCAAACGGGTGGAAGGCCAGGGTAGTGCCAAATAAGTTTTCTGCCATATCCAACTCCGGCAATAAAGAGAGGCGGGTTGACGGCCTGATACGCAGCATTACAGCCGTTGGCGTGCATGAGGTTATAATTGAAACCCCTCTCCATAATATGAATCCGGCGCTGCTTTCATTGGAAGAGATGGAAGAGATAGTAAAGATTTATAGAAATAGATTCCTTGAGGCATACAGCGACTCACGGGTTGAACATGTCATAATCTTTAAGAACCACGGCGAAGGCGCAGGCACATCTCTGGAACATCCGCATTCACAGCTTATCGGAACGCCTGTAATGCCTGTGCAGTTCAGGGACAGGCTTGAGGCAGCAGCCCATTTCTTTGACGATACAGGCGAGTGCCTGATGTGCATGATGGCAAAAAAAGAAAAGGAAGAAAAAACAAGAATAGTTGCAGAGGATGAACACTTTCTGACATTTATCCCTTACGCAGCGCTTTCACCATTTCACACATGGATATTTCCCAAAAGACATTCCGCATCATTCGGAGATATCACAGGGGCAGAGATTAAGGGTCTGGCCTTTTCCCTTAAGGATATCCTGTCCAAACTTTATCACGGACTATCCAATCCGGATTACAATTTTGTAATCCGCTCCAATAAACCGAAGGACTGTAATCTGGAATATTTCCACTGGTATGTAAGTATAATACCGCGGCTTTCCAAGGCCGCAGGTTTTGAACTTGGAAGCGGGATGTATATAAACACAAGCCTGCCTGAAGAGAGCGCAGAGTTTTTGAGGAAGGTTAAGTCTGAACTGTGATTTGTTTGATTTTTATGATTTAGAATCACAGTAATCAAATAA
>JBBTFC010000117.1:25827-38132 GCA_038042015.1 Deltaproteobacteria bacterium | reverse complement strand
CGTAACAAGGTAGCCGTAGGGGAACCTGCGGCTGGATCACCTCCTTTCTAAGGAAGAATATGTTCGGGCGAATCTCGGTTCGCCCGGTTTCAAATCCTTAATTGACAGGCTGACAAGTTGCTATTTAGTTTTGAGAGGGCAAGAGAGTTACTGTGCTTAAGGGCCTGTAGCTCAGTTGGTTAGAGCACACGCTTGATAAGCGTGGGGTCGAAAGTTCAAATCTTTCCAGGCCCACCATTTAGATTTCGGATTTCGGAGTTGAGATTTAGGATTTAAAATCCGCAATCAGAAATCGTAAATCCGAAATAAGAAATGGGGGTATAGCTCAGCTGGGAGAGCGTCTGGTTTGCAACCAGAAGGTCAGCGGTTCGATCCCGCTTACCTCCACCAAAATAAATTCAAAGTTTAAAATTCAAAGTTCAAAGTTTTGAATCTTGAATTTTGAATTTTGAATTCCGCATAAGCGGAATTGTTCTTTGACAATTGAATAGGGTAAAGCAAGACGCTGAGAATCAGAAACCAAGCGCTTAAAATTATTATGGTCAAGCTACTAAGGGCGTACGGTGGATGCCTTGGTGTCAGGAGGCGATGAAGGACGTAGACAGTTGCGATAAGCCTCGGGGAGCCGCTAAACAGGCCTTGATCCGGGGATTTCCGAATGGGGAAACCTGCCTGAGTAAACCTCAGGCATCATTAGCTGAATACATAGGCTAATGAGGCAAACGAGGGGAAGTGATACATCTCAGTACCCTCAGGAAGAGAAATCAATTGAGATTCCCTGAGTAGTGGCGAGCGAAACGGGAAGAGCCTAAACCTCTTTGCTTGCAAAGGGGGGTTGCGGGACCTCAATATGGGATGTGGCGGAATAGTAGAAGGGTCTGGAAAGGCCTGCCATAGAGGGTGATAGCCCCGTATATAAAATTCCAATACACCCTAGAGGTATCCCAAGTACCACAGGACACGTGAAATCCTGTGGGAATCCGGGTCGACCATGATCCAAGGCTAAATACTACCTGACAACCGATAGTGCACTAGTACCGTGAGGGAAAGGCGAAAAGAACCCCGAAAGGGGAGTGAAATAGAACCTGAAACCGTATGCCTACAAACAGTTCAAGGGCTATGCCCCGCAAGGGGAATGCCTGAGAGCGTGCCTTTTGCATAATGACTCAGCGAGTTACTGTGCGTGGCAAGGTTAAGCCGTAAGGTGGAGCCGTAGCGAAAGCGAGTCTTAAAAGGGCGACAAGTCGCGTATAGTAGACCCGAAGCCAGGCGATCTACCCATGGCCAGGATGAAACGAGGGTAACACCTCGCGGAGGTCCGAACTGGTGTTTGTTGCAAAAAGCTCAGATGAGCTGTGGGTAGGAGTGAAAGGCTAAACAAGACTGGTGATAGCTGGTTCTTCCCGAAATATATTTAGGTATAGCCTCGTGAAATTAATTGCCGGGGGTAGAGCACTGAATGGGCTAGGGCCCTTACCGGGGTACCAAACCCAATCAAACTCCGAATACCGGTTAATTGTATCACGGGAGTCAGTCCGTAGGGGATAAGCTCTATGGTCGAGAGGGGAACAACCCAGACCGCCAGCTAAGGTCCCTAAATGCAGGCTAAGTGGAAAAGGATGTGGAACTACTTAGACACCCAGGAGGTTGGCTTAGAAGCAGCCATCCTTTAAAGAAAGCGTAACAGCTCACTGGTTTAGTGGGGCTGCGCCGAAAATGTACCGGGGCTCAAGCCTGCTGCCGAAGCTGCGGATTTACAGAATCTTCGGATTCTGTAAGTGGTAGGGAAGCTTTCCAGTAACCTGTGAAGGTGGATCGTAAGAACCACTGGAGGAACTGGAAGTGCTTATGCTGAGATAAGTAGCGTACAATGCGGGTGTAAAACCCGCACGCCGTAAACCTAAGGTTTCCTGGGTAAAGTTAATCTTCCCAGGGTTAGTCGGGACCTAAGCCGAGGCCGAAAGGCGTAGGTGATGGAAAACGGATTAATATTTCCGTACCGCCTGTTTAACATTTGAGCGAAGGGGGGACGGAGGAGGGTAGGTCATCCGGGTGACGGTTGTCCCGGTTCAAGCCAGGAGGCGGGGAAGGCAGGCAAATCCGCTTTCCCATTCAACGCTGATGGGTTATGAGGAGGAAAGCCGCAAGGCAGACCGAACTGACTAAGCCCACACTTTCAAGAAAAGCCTCGTAGCGAGTTAATCAGGCGCCCGTACTGCAAACCGACTCTGGTAGGTAGGTAGAATATACCAAGGCGCTTGAGAGAACCCTGGTTAAGGAACTTAGCAATCTAGCCCCGTAACTTCGGGATAAGGGGTGCCTCGCTAGGGTTTATAGCCCGAGGAGGTCGCAGAGAAATGGGGGTTGCGACTGTTTAACAAAAACACAGGACTCTGCTAACACGAAAGTGGATGTATAGGGTCTGACGCCTGCCCGGTGCCGGAAGGTTAAGGAGATTTGTCAGCCGCAAGGCGAAGCAGAGAACCGAAGCCCCGGTAAACGGCGGCCGTAACTATAACGGTCCTAAGGTAGCGAAATTCCTTGTCGGGTAAGTTCCGACCTGCATGAATGGCGTAACGATAGCCCCGCTGTCTCAACCAGGGACTCAGCGAATTTGAAATGCCAGTGAAGATGCTGGCTCCCCGCATCAAGACGGAAAGACCCCGTGCACCTTTACTATACCCTGGTATTGGATTTTGGAACAATCTGTGTAGGATAGGTGGGAGACTTTGAAGCCGGGCCGCTAGGTTCGGTGGAGTCAATGTTGAAATACCACCCTGATTATTCTGAAATTCTAACCTTGACCCGTAATCCGGGTCGGGGACAGTGCCAGGCGGGTAGTTTGACTGGGGCGGTCGCCTCCTAAAGTGTAACGGAGGCGCGCGAAGGTTCCCTCAGGCTGATTGGAAACCAGCCGTTGAGTGTAAAGGCATAAGGGAGCTTAACTGCGAGACCTACAAGTCAAGCAGATGCGAAAGCAGGTCTTAGTGATCCGGTGGTTCTGTATGGAATGGCCATCGCTCAACGAATAAAAGGTACGCCGGGGATAACAGGCTGATCTGGCCCAAGAGTTCATATCGACGGCCAGGTTTGGCACCTCGATGTCGGCTCATCGCATCCTGGGGCTGAAGCAGGTCCCAAGGGTCCGGCTGTTCGCCGGTTAATAGCGGTACGTGAGCTGGGTTCAGAACGTCGTGAGACAGTTCGGTCCCTATCTGATGTGGGCGCAGGATATTTGAAGGAAGCTGTCCCTAGTACGAGAGGACCGGGATGGCGGCATCTCCGGTGTTCCAGTTGTTCTGCCAAGGGCAACGCTGGGTAGCTGTATGCCGAAGGGATAACCGCTGAAAGCATCTAAGTGGGAAGCCCCTCCTAAGATAAGATATCCCGGGCCGCAAGGCCCCTAAAGGTCACTTGGAGACTACAAGTTTGATAGGCCGGATGTGTAAGTCCAGTAATGGATTGAGCTTACCGGTACTAATTGACCGTGAGGCTTGACCATAATAATATCTAAGTGCTTGGGTTCTGATTCTGAGCGTTTTGCCCCTATTCAATTGAATATGAGTTTTTACGCCTTCCCGCGGCCATACCGGAGGGGTCACACCCGTTCCCATTCCGAACACGGAAGTTAAGCCTTCCAGGGCCGATGGTACTGCATGGGCAACTGTGTGGGAGAGTAGGACGCCGCGGGATTTAAAATTAGAACCCCCGTTTCTTTCAAAAGGAACGGGGGTTTTTTTTGGTAGAAAAAATTATGATTGAATGGGCAAAGTAACACTTCGTATCAAGGCTTGCGGTTATCTCACTAACTTTATTCCCCTCCCATAGCAACTTAGGCTTAACATCCTTTCTGTTTTCCCAAGTGTTGCAGTTCATTGTTGAACCGGCGAAGTGAATGGCTAAGCAATACGACAATCTTTTTGTAGCCTTGACAATATTGCTCTACAAGACTAAATTATAAACGTAATTGTTTGAACGGAGGATTATCAAACTTATGCGGCTTGACAGGTTTACCATAAAATCACAGGATGCGCTGCAGGAGGCGCAGTCAATTGCTGAAAGGTATCAACATCAGCAGGTTGATGCTGAGCATCTTCTTCTTGCGCTTATTGGCCAGGAGGGGGGCATAGTTGCGCCCATAATTCAGAGGGTTGGGGCGAATATACCCTTGATAAAGGGCCAGATTGAGGAGGCATTAAAAAAGGTTCCGAAGGTTTCCGGCGCAGGTGGAGAGGTATATCTGGCGCAGGGACTAAAGAAAATCCTTGATAAGGCATTGGAAGAGGCGCAGAGGCTTAAGGATGAATTTGTATCAACTGAGCATATACTCATATCAATCGCGGATGATAAAACAAGCGAGGCCAGTAGGATGCTGGCAGCCCAGGGTGCCACTAAAGACGCCATATTAAAGGCAATGGCATCTGTAAGGGGCAGCCAACGTGTAACAGACCAGAGCCCTGAAGAAAAATATCAGGCCCTAATGCGTTATACAAGGGATTTGGTTGAGCTTGCGAGAAAGGGTAAGCTTGATCCTGTGATAGGCAGGGATGATGAGATACGGCGCGTTGTTCAGGTTCTTTCCAGAAGGACAAAAAATAATCCTGTCCTGATCGGCGAGGCAGGGGTCGGGAAGACTGCCATTGTTGAGGGACTTGGGCAGAGGATTGTGTCAGGAGATGTGCCTGAGACCTTGAAGAATAAAAGGCTTCTGGCTTTGGACTTGGGCGCGCTCATTGCAGGGACAAAATACAGGGGTGAGTTTGAAGACAGGCTAAAGGCCATTTTGCGGGAGATTAATGAATCGCAGGGTGAGGTGATTTTATTCATAGATGAACTTCATACATTAGTTGGCGCAGGCGCTGCCGAGGGCGCAATGGATGCATCTAATATGCTTAAGCCCGCGCTGGCGCGTGGAGAGATTAGATGCGTGGGCGCAACCACCCTTAATGAATACAGAAAGCATATTGAAAAGGACGCTGCGCTTGAAAGGCGGTTTCAGCCTGTTTATGTGGGCGAGCCTTCTGTGGAAGACACCATATCAATACTGCGTGGCCTTAAGGAAAAATACGAGGTTCATCACGGCGTAAGGATTGCGGATTCTGCTATTGTTGCAGCAGCCACACTATCTCACAGATATATTACCGACAGGTTTCTCCCTGACAAGGCAATTGATTTGATAGATGAGTCAGCGTCAGGGCTCAGGATTGAGATAGACAGCATGCCCACAGAGATAGATGAGATAGAGAGGCGCATAACCCAGCTTGAGATAGAGAAACAGGCGCTGAAAAAAGAGACGGATAAGGCGTCTCTGGAGAGGCTTGAAAAAATAGAAAAAGAGCTTGCCAATTTAAAAGAAGAAAGCGCTGGTTTAAAGACAAGGTGGCAGAAGGAAAAGGAAGAGATAGGAAAGATAAGGGCGATAAAGGAAAAGATTGAAGATACAAAACTCAAGGCAGCACAGGCTGAGAGGGGAGGAGATTTGGGGAAGGCTGCGGAGCTAAAATACGGTATTCTTGTCCAGCTTCAGAAGGATATGGAAGAGGGACAGAAAAGGTTAACAGAGACTCAAAAGAATCATGGTATGCTGAAGGAGGAGGTTGGTTCAGAGGATATCGCAGAGGTAGTTTCCAAGTGGACCGGCATCCCTGTGTCAAGGATGATGGAAGGGGAGCGGGAGAAGTTGTTAAAGATGGAAGACAGGCTCAAGAAGAGGGTTGTAGGCCAGGGAGAGGCAATAAAGGCGGTTTCCAATGCAGTGAGGAGGGCAAGGGCTGGACTTCAGGATGTAAATAGGCCTGTGGGTTCTTTTATATTCCTTGGGCCAACAGGTGTGGGCAAGACAGAGACAGCCAGGGCCCTTGCAGAGTTCTTGTTTGACGATGAGCATGCAATGGTCAGGATTGACATGAGTGAGTTCATGGAAAAACATTCTGTGGCAAGGCTCATAGGCGCGCCGCCGGGCTATGTGGGATATGAGGAGGGCGGCTATCTCACAGAGGCTGTGCGTAGAAGGCCGTATTCAGTCCTTCTCTTTGACGAGATAGAAAAGGCGCATCCCGAGGTGTTCAATATCCTTTTGCAGATACTTGATGATGGCAGGTTGACAGACGGCCATGGCCGCACAGTTGACTTTAAAAACACGGTTATTATTATGACATCCAATATAGGCAGCCAGTTTTTGACTGAGCTGGGTGAGAATGAATATGACGAAATAAGAAACAGGGTGATGGAAAGCCTTAAGGTTTCATTCAAGCCGGAGTTTTTGAACAGGATTGATGATATAATTATTTTCCATCCACTATCAAGGGAGCACATAAAGGCAATAGTGGATATACAGGTGGAGCGTCTTAAGAAACTGCTTAAGGAAAAGAAGCTTGAGCTTACGCTGGATGAAGGGGCAAAGAATTTTCTTGCTGCCGAAGGCTATGACCCGGCATACGGCGCAAGGCCGCTTAAAAGGCTAATACAGAGGGAGATTCAGGACCCCCTTGCAAGTAAACTGCTTGAGGGTGAATTCAGGGAAGGCGATAATATTATTGTAAGCGAGGATAAAGGGGAACTCAGGTTTGAGCAGTCGAAGGCGCGGCATGGCGCAAAAAAATAATTTGATTAATTTCCTGTTAATTTACATTAATACTGCCAAACAGGTCTTGACAAAGGTGTGATTTTCAGGTGAAGTATCATTTGTAACGATTACGGGAGGTAGTTTTGTTATGGCATTATTAAAATGGGACCCATTCAAAGATCTGCTTACTATTCAGGAAAGGATGAACCGCTTATTTGATGAAACCCTCTCCAGGGCAAAAGGCACGGGCGAAGAGACGGGAAAGAGCGGCTGGCATCCTCCGGTGGATATTTATGAGACAGAAGAATATATTATCCTAAAGGCAGAGTTACCAGGGATAAATAAGAAGGATATTGAGATAGAGATAAATGACAATATTCTTGTATTGAAAGGTGAAAGCAGATTCGAAAAAAATATTCAGGAAGAAAACTATCACAGGATGGAACGTTCCTATGGCGCCTTCCAGAGGGTATTTACCCTTCCTTATATAGTGGATAAGGATAATGTTAATGCAAAATATAATCATGGTGTTCTGGAGATTATGCTGCAAAAAATCAGAGAACAAAAGCCTAAGCACATAAAGGTAGAGACGAAATAAAAGCGCAAATAAAATCCCTGAGCTTGCCAGACACACAATAGATATGATTGATATGCTGAAACAAAAAAATCAAAGGAAATCTCACAGAAAGGAGAGGCAGGGCTTTTAGATAATATTTTTATGATTTGCGAATGAGGTATGTTAGTGTAATAAAATAGCAAGCAGTAAGCAGGAACAGTTCTTAATAGTCATAAGCCATTTTAAGACCGTTCACAGCATACCGCTTGCTTCAGTGAAAGGAGGAAGAAGATGGACAATATTACAGGTAAAAAAAGATCCGGCATTACCGGCATTAAGGGTATAGTAACAATCGGGATAGCCTCCCTGTTGCTTGGTGTTATGCTGACTGCAAGATTTGGCATCACACCATCAATAGACGCCCAGAGTTTCTGGAAAGAAAAAATGGAAAAGGCAGAGCTGTTGCAGCTTGAGCCTAACTCATTTGTAAGATTGGCAAAAGAACTGAACCCTGTCGTGGTCAACATATCCACGACACAGGTCGTAAAACAAAGACCGATGGTTCCGTTCCCTGAATTCAGAAGTCCTTTTGAAGAAGAAGATGAGTTTAGGCCCCCCGGAGAGGCGCCGGAAAGGGAATTTAAGAGGCAGAGCCTCGGCTCAGGATTTATAATAAATAAAGAAGGATACATCCTTACAAATAGTCATGTGGTGGAAAACGCAGAAGAAATAATAGTTACACTTTCGGATAAAAAGGAAAAGGAGTATAAGGCAAAGCTTGTGGGCAAGGATGCCAGGCTGGATGTGGCGCTTATAAAGATTGACGCAAACGGCGATCTGTCTGTTGCCGCGCTTGGAGATTCTGACAAGCTTGAGATAGGGGAGTGGGTTGTTGCTATCGGCAATCCATTTGGTCTGAGCCATACAGTTACCGCCGGTATTGTAAGCGCAAAAGGCAGGGTCATCGGCGCAGGTCCGTATGATAATTTTATTCAGACTGACGCGGCTATCAATCCAGGCAATAGCGGAGGTCCTCTGTTTAATCTCAAGGGAGAGGTTGTAGGAATAAATACCGCAATCATTGCGGGCGGCCAGGGCGTTGGTTTTGCCACGCCTATCAATATGGCAAAGGATATACTTCTTCAGTTAAAAGAAAAGGGCAGTGTTACGAGGGGATGGATAGGCGTCGGCATTCAGGAGGTGACGCCTGACCTTGCAAAGTCTTTCGGCCTGAAAGACAAGCAAGGCGCTCTGGTATCCTCTGTGCAGGAGGGTGAGCCTGCTAATAAGGCAGGGATAAAGCCGGGCGATATTATTGTGGAGTTTGATGGCAAAGAAATAAACGAGGTAAGCGATTTGCCGAGGACCGTTGCCTCTATTACCCCCGGCAAAACCGTTAAGGTAAAGATTATAAGAGACGGCAAGGAAAAGGATATTTCAATTACTGTAGGAAAGATGAAGGAAGAGGAAGAGGCCGCGGCAGTTGAGGGGAAGGAAGAGGCAGCGCCGGAGAAAAGGTTTGGGCTTTCAGTTCAGCCAATAACCCCTGAAATCGCCACAAGGATGGATATCAAGGATATGGAAGGTGTATTGGTGGGTCAGGTCAAGCCGAATAGTCCCGCTGCGGCAGCGGGCATAAAGAACGGGGATATTATAAAAGAGGTGAATAGAAAAGAGATTAAGAATCTCAAGGAATACAAAGAGGCAATGAAGGCAGCTTCTAAGGACGATACTGTTCTCTTCCAGATAGTCAGCGGCGGCAGAACATTTTATGTTGCCATAAAGGTGAAAGCAAAGGATTAGGGATTGCGGAAAGATACCAGAATTGTTGCCATAACAGGCGCCAGCGGGACGCTATACGGCTTGAGGCTTATACAGGAACTTCTGAAAAGGGGAGATGATACGGCAGTAATCATCTCCCCTTCTGGTTTTCTGGTTCTGGAGCAAGAGACAGGTTTAAGACTAAAAGGCGATAGACTTAGTGTTGCAAAGGGCTTGAGAAAATATTTTGGCAGAACCAGGGGCAAGATAAACTACTATCCTTCAAACGATATTTCTTCTCAACTGAGCAGCGGTTCATCCCTTATTCGTGATATGGTTGTATGTCCGTGCTCCATGGGCACGTTGGCAAGAATTGCATCAGGCATATCTGGAAACCTGATTGAACGGACAGCAGATGTTGTATTAAAGGAAAAGGGGAGGCTCATTATTGTCCCGCGGGAAACACCTTTAAATCAAATACACCTTGAAAACATGTTAAAGCTATGTAAAATGAATGCGCATATAATACCTGCAATGCCGGCCTTTTATCATAAGCCTGAAAAGATAGGAGACCTTGTGGATTTTGTTGTGGGAAAGGTTTTGGACGCGATGGGAATTGAGAATAGATTGTATAAAAGATGGGGTAGCTGGAAATAGTTATGCTGGATATAAAATTTGCAAGAGAAAATCCAGAGAAAGTAATCAAAGCCCTTGAGAAGAGGCATTATGATATATCTGTATTTGATGAATTTCTCAAAAACGAAAAAGAAAGAAAAACGATACTTTCCGCTGTTGAAAATCATCGCCAAAAGTTGAATGAGATTTCTAACAAGGTTGGAGTAGGCAGAAAACAGGGACAGGATGTATCAGAATTATTATTCAAGGCAAAAGAACTTTCAGACACAATAAAAAATCAAGAGGCTTTTTTAAGTGAATGGGAAGAAAAAGTTAAAAATGCATTATTGATTATCCCCAACATCCAGCACTCAACAGTTCCCGAAGGTAAGACACCGGATGATAATAGAGAAGTCAGAAGATACGGCAACCTTCCTCAATTTGCCTTTACACCAAGAGATCACAGCGAAATAGGCGTCAGCCTCGGCATTCTTGATTTTGAAAGGGGAAGTAAAATAGCCGGCGCCAGATTTACATTGTATAAAGGTCTGGGTGCGCTTTTGGAAAGGGCGCTTATCAATTTTATGCTGGATATTCATACGCGGGAGAATAAATATACTGAGGTACTCCCGCCTTTTATGGTAAACAGGGCATGTATGACAGGAACAGGCCAGCTTCCAAAGTTTGAAGACGACCTGTTTAAGATAGAAGGATGGGATCATTTTCTTATACCTACCGCAGAGGTTCCTGTTACAAATATCTTTAGAGATGAGATATTGAAAGAGGGAGAATTGCCAATCTATTATACGGCATATACGCCATGTTTCAGAAAAGAGGCCGGTTCATACGGTAAGGATGTGAAGGGGCTTATAAGGCAGCATCAGTTCAACAAGGTGGAACTGGTAAAATTTACAAAACCTGAAACCTCCTACGATGAGTTGGAAAAACTTACATCAGACGCAGAAAAGATATTGCAGAGACTTGATTTGCCGTATCGTGTTATTGAGCTCTGCGCCGGCGATATAGGCTTTTCATCCGCAAAGACTTATGACATAGAGGTCTGGCTTCCCGGTCAGGGCAAATACAGGGAGATATCATCATGCAGCAATTTTGAGGATTTTCAGGCGCGGAGGGCGAATATAAAATATAAACCAAAAGACGGAGGAAAGCCCAGATTTGTCCATACCCTCAACGGCTCCGGCCTTGCTGTGGGCAGGACTTTGGTTGCCATACTGGAAAATTTTCAGCAGGAAGATGGAAGCGTAATAATCCCGGATGCCCTCAGACCGTATATGGGAGGGGTAGAAAGGATAGTAAGCGGTAAGCGGTAAACAGTAAGCAGGTGTGGTGTGGGGATGGGGTATAAAACATTTTCGGGACAAAACAGAAGGAGAGGTTGTCTTGCTTGAAGAGAAGATAAAGAACAAGACTGCAAGGATTGCTATTATAGGTCTTGGGTATGTTGGTTTGCCGTTGGCGCTGGAATTTGCAAAGGCAGGTTTCAGAGTAACAGGCTTTGATATTGATGAAGTTAAGGTCAGGAAGGCAAACAGAGGCGAGTCGTATGTAAAGGATATAAAAAGCTCGGATCTTTCAAAAGAGATAAAAAATGGAAGGCTTATTGCGACTACTAACTTCAATAAACTCAGCGGGATGGATGCCATAAGCATTTGTGTCCCCACACCTTTGAGCAAGACAAAAGATCCGGATATGTCGTATATAATTGCGGCAACAGACGCGGTTTCCAGAAATTTGAGAAAAGGCCAGCTTATAGTTCTTGAGAGCACCACATATCCTGGAACAACCGAAGATGTTATCCTACCTATGCTTGAGGCAAAGGGCTTTAAGGCCGGCAGAGATTTCTATCTTGCATTTTCTCCTGAAAGGGTTGACCCGGGGAACAAAATCTATCAAACAAAGAATACCCCGAAGGTTATAGGAGGCATTACGAAAAATTGCCTTAAACTTGCCGGTCTTCTCTACGGGCAGGCGATAGAAAGAATAGTCCCTGTAAGCTCTGCGCGCGCAGCAGAGATGGTGAAGATACTTGAAAATACATTCAGGGCAATAAATATTGGCCTTGCAAATGAGGTTGCAATTATGTGCAATAAGCTGAATATAGACGTCTGGGAGGTAATAGATGCGGCAAGGACAAAACCTTTTGGTTTTATGCCTTTTTATCCTGGGCCTGGACTTGGCGGCCACTGCATACCAATTGACCCATCTTATCTTTCATGGAAGATGAGAACGTTGAACTACAATGCGAAGTTTATTGAACTTGCATCCGAGATAAATTCATCCATGCCGGGGTATGTTGTAGAAAAGATTGTCAATGCGCTCAATCAAAAAGGAAAGGCATTGAAAGGCGCAAATATCCTGATAATCGGGGTCGCATATAAAAAGGATGTGGACGATATAAGAGAATCCCCTGCGCTGGATATTATGGAACATTTAATTAAAAAGGGGGCAAAACTATCTTACAATGACCCTTTAGTAAAAGAATTATCAATTGAATCCGGCAAACTTAAATCATTTAAACTCACATCAAATCTCCTTGCTAAATCTGATTGTGTTGTTATTGTAACAGACCATTCTGTTTATAACTATGCATGGATTGTAAAGCACTCAAAGGTGGTTGTGGATACCCGTAATGCAGCGAAGGGGATTAAATCGGAAAAGATTGTGAGGTTGTGAAGATAGATTGAATATAGGCCTTATAAGGATGCGCTATACCCCTTACGGCGGGGCAGAGGTTTTTCTCTCCAGATTCATTGATGAACTCGTTAAAAACGGGCATACCTGCCATCT
>JBBTFC010000117.1:22375-25727 GCA_038042015.1 Deltaproteobacteria bacterium | reverse complement strand
GTGAGTTTTGAAAGGACTTTGTATCAGGATATCTACCGCGCAGGGGATGGCTGTCATAAAGAATGGCTGATACAGAGAAGACAAGTCACAAGTCACAAGTCACAAGTCACAAGTCAAACAATATTGCTTCTAAAGCAATTCATTGTATATTTTAATCCGCGGCACCTGGCTATCCTTTATCTGGAAAAAAAACTCTTTAAAAGCGAAAAGCTAAAATTTGTCGTTGCGAACTCAAACCGCGGCAAAGAGGAGATAATAAGGCATTATAAATTGCCTGAAGATAATATTTGTGTTATATATAACGGGATTGATATTAATGAATTTGACCTTGGTTGCAGAGATAAAATCAGGGCTGCCTATAGGGAAAAACTTAACATAAAAGATGAAATAGCGCTTTTATTTGTGGGTTCTGGTTTTGAGAGAAAAGGCCTCGGGTTTCTTATAGAGGCTATAGGTATTTTAAAAAGAAATGGTTATAACAAGCTGAAACTCATTGTTGCAGGCAAGGGGAAGATTAGAAAATATAAGAATGCTGCAGACAGGCTTGGAATAGGAAAGGATGTGATATTTACAGGTCCCGTGAAAGATGTGCAAGGTTATTACTCTGCAGCGGATATATTTATCCTGCCGTCCATATATGAACCTTTCAGCAATGCCTGTCTGGAGGCAATGGCAAGCGGGCTTCCTGTTGTAACATCAAGGATAAACGGGGTATCAGAGATACTCACTGATGGAAAGGATGGGGAGATTATAGAGGATCCTGCAAACCCTGAAGAGATTGCGGAGAAGATTAAGCCTTTGCTGGATGAAAGGACAAGGCAAGCCGCAGGCAGGGAAGCGCGGATGACTGTTGTAAACCACAGCATAGAAAGAAATGTGGAGAGATTTTTAAGGCTTATTGATGAGGTCAGAGGGGGTCTAAAGGGGTGAGGTCTATTTTAAAATATAACAGAGGGATTGAGATCCTTGGTAATTTTAAAAAAGGGACTGTCCTTGTTATAGGCGATCTGGTAATGGATCATTTCATCTGGGGAAAGGTGAGGCGCATATCGCCGGAGGCCCCTGTCCCTGTTGTAGAGGTTAATTCGGAGAGCCTTATACTGGGCGGCGCCGCAAATGTTGTAAATAATATCCACAGTCTCGGCGGCAGGGTTCTTGTATGCGGAGTTATTGGGAAAGATGATGCCGGCAAAAAGCTCGTTCATGAGCTTAAGCAAAAAGGGATACCGTCAGACGGTGTTATTGTTGAAGGCGATAGGCCGACCTCTGTAAAGACGAGGATTATAGCCCATAGCCAGCAGGTAGTAAGGTTTGATAGGGAGAAAAGGAACAAGATACATTTTGATGCAATGAAGGCAATAATAGACCATATAAAAAAGAAGATAGGTTTAGTGGATGCTATTGTTATATCAGATTATGCCAAAGGTGTGATATCCGAAGAACTTATGGAAGAGGTGATAAACATTGCCAGGAAAAAGAATAAACCGGTTGCTGTTGATCCAAAGGTCAGCCATTTTGATTTTTATAAAAATGTCAGCATAATAACTCCTAATAATGATGAGGCATCACAGGCATCCGGCATAGATATAGAAGATGACGCAAGCCTTTTGCGGGCAGGCGATGTGCTTCTCAAGAAACTCGGAAGCGATGCTATTCTTATAACAAGAGGGGAACATGGCATGAGCCTGTTTGAAAATAATGGCGGGATAACGCACATCCCCACTGTTGCGAAAGAGGTTTATGATGTAAGCGGTGCAGGAGATACTGTTATAGGCACGGTTGCTCTGGCAATTGCCTCCGGCGCAAGTTTCAAGGAGGCGGCGGTGATATCCAATTTTGCGGCAGGCATTGTAGTCGGCAAGGTGGGTACAGCCACTGTTACACCGGAAGAATTAAAGAAGGCTGTTGAAAATAGACTCGGAGCGAAGAAAGGAAGATGAGCAAACCAAAGGAGCCGCATTTAGTTAAACTGATAACAAGCCTTATAACCTCTGATAATGGGATTGTAAACGGGCTTACAAAACCTGTTTTAAAAAAGATGGAAGACAGATTCGGCGGCATGGATATTTTAAGCGAAAGGCTGGATTTTAGCCATACCGACTATTATAAAGATGAGATGGGGGAAGGGTTGTTCAGAAAGATTGCATCCTTTGAAAAACTTATTAAACCCGACTCACTACCGGATATAAAGCTTTTTACAAACTCAATTGAGGATGAATATCTCAAGGAAGATGGGAAGAGGATAATCAATATAGATCCAGGCTATATCTCAATGGAAAAGATGGTTCTCGCAAGCTGCAAGAATTTCTCCCACAGGATATATCTGATAAACGGCGTATATGCTGACTTAACCCTTATTTACAAGGGCGATGGATTTCAGCCGCTGGAGTGGACATTCCCGGATTACGCCGAAGCTAATATGAGAAGACTCATGAAAGAAATTAGGCAGAGGTATGCACACCAGCTTCAAGATATGGGGTCTACAAGTGATTAAGAGCATGACGGGCTGCGGCGCAGCTCTTTTTTCAATTGGGGAAGGCAGGTTTTCTCTTGAAATAAAGAGCGTAAATCATCGCTTTCTTGAGATAAATATAAAGGCCCCGGACAGGTTTTTCCTATTGGAAAATAAGATTAGAGATACTATAAAGAAGTCTTGCTCAAGAGGTTCGTTATTTATAACAATCACATCTCTTGGAGAAACAGCAGGACAATTGAAGCCCAATATTCCATTGGCCAGATATTATATTGACGTTATCCGGGAACTTCAAAAAGAACTTGGGCTCAGACAAGAAGAGATTGACATATCACTGCTTTTGAAATTCAAGGATATATTTTCTTTTAGCAGTATAGAGCGCAATCAGGGAATGGATTGGACTGGGCTTAAATCTGGTTTGGAAAGCGCATTAAATTATCTATTAAAGATGAGGGGGGAAGAAGGCTGCGCCCTTGCAAAAGATATAGGTTTAAGGCTTGATTACATGGAGGATATTGTCTCAAAAATGGAAAAACGAGCGCCGATTATATCAGAGGCATATAGAGAGAAACTAAGGCAGAGGATGGCCGATATTATTAGCGGTGCAGATGTAGATGAGACTCGATTATTAACAGAGGTTGCCGTTTTTGCCGAGCGAAGCAGCATTACAGAGGAACTGGTAAGGTTAAAGAGCCATTTAACGCAATTTAAAAATATGCTCGAATTAGATGAACAGGGCGCCTATCCGAAGGATGGGTCGGGCAGAAAGGCTGATTTTATGTGCCAGGAGATTTTACGAGAGATAAATACCATTGGCTCAAAGGCCAATGACTTTGAATTATCCACTCTGGTTGTTTCAGCAAAGGCAGAGCTGGAGAA
>JBBTFC010000117.1:16595-22275 GCA_038042015.1 Deltaproteobacteria bacterium | reverse complement strand
CCTTCCGGCGCCGGCAAGACAACACTTTGCAGGAAGGCGGTTGACTATTTCCATGATTTGAGGCATTCTGTATCTTACACAACGAGGTCCCCCAGGGATGGTGAAAGAGACGGAATTGATTACCACTTTATAACCAAAGAGATCTTCCATGAAATGATTAATGGAGGGGAGTTTCTTGAATGGGCAGAGGTTCATGGAAATAGGTACGGAACGTCATTCAACGAGACTAAAAAACTGCTTGCATGCGGATTGGATATAATCCTTGATATAGATGTCCAGGGTGCAAGGCAAATAAAACTGCAAATTGTAAATTTCAAATTTCAAATTCCAGGGGTCTTTATATTTGTTCTTCCACCATCATTGGAGGACTGTGAAAAAAGGATTAGAAACAGGGGCAAGGATAGTTATGAGGCAATTTTAAGCAGATTGGAAAATGCCAGAAACGAGATAAAAGAAATGTTCTGGTATGAGTATGTTATTATAAATGAAAACCTTGAAGATGCGTTTGAAAGGCTTAAATCAGTTATAATAGCTGAGAGAAGCAAAAGAGAAAGAATGATGGGGAAGCTTAAGGGGCTTTATCCCACGTTTCTGAAAGAATGAAGTAGAGTTCACGTGACGATTTACATCATAGGAGGTGTATATGGCAAGGATAACGGTTGAAGACAGCCTCAAAAGAGTGCCGAGCAGATTTGCGCTTGTAGTTTTGGCAGCAAAAAGGTCAAAGAATTTATTGAAGGGCGCAACACCTCTTGTAAACTCGGAAAACAGGGCTATTGTAACTGCATTGAGAGAAATAGCAGCCGGCAAGATTGCATGTGAGGAGGCAAGGACTTCAATAAAAAGCTGAGGACTACAGATGTGAAATGTTTAAGGCCTTAAAAAACATCATAAGCCACAACAGGATTCTAACCAGCGTTATGTTGGTAATTCCGTTTCTCTTCTTCGCTCGGCCCGGATTGTTAACCTTATCCATGGGTCTGCCGGTTGTTCTCTTGGGAGAAGCGATACGCATATACGCCTCCGGCTACATTCATAAAGGTAAGGAAATAACGATGGACGGGCCTTATTCCTTGACGCGGAATCCCCTCTATCTTGGGAATTTTTTTCTCGGTCTCGGATTTTCCATAGCCGCTGGCAACATTTTTTTCCCGATTATTTTTATAATCCTCTTTTTTTTCATTTATCATGCTACGATTGAACAGGAAGAGGCTTTTTTATCGAACAAATTTGGGGAGGTGTATGCGTACTACAAAGCAAAGACATCGAGGTTTTTTCCGACACCTTCTTCTATCAGAAATTCAGTAAAGGGGACATTTAGCTGGAAACTGGTTAAGAAACACCGGGAATACAATACCTGGATAGGAATACTGATTGGGATACTTCTACTCGTTGTCAAGTTTTTGGCGGTCTGAATCTTTTTCATTTGAGAATCATTTTTTGATGATAAACCCATGCCGCACATAATACAGAGATATATTTTCAGGGAGATGGCCATTCCCTTTCTCTTTAGTATCGGTATTTTTACCATTACATCCCTCCTGAGCAAGATACCCCATCTCATACAGTTGATGATTAATCATGGGGTGGGTTTTTTGGTCGTTGTTCAGTTTATTGTATTTATCCTGCCGTCAATTCTCATATACGTCATTCCAGTATCATTTCTTATAGCTGTCCTCATTGCATACAACAGACTTTCCAGCGACAACGAGATAACAGCGATGAAGGCAGCGGGCCTGAGCATATTAAAGATAAGCCGGTCTGTTGCCATTATGGCGCTATTTGCATACAGTATTTCATCTTTTTTCACAATCTATGCCTTTCCGTGGGGGAGTTTGTCATCCAAAAGGCTTATATATGACATGGCAAGAAGCAAGGCAAGCATTGGTTTAAGGGAACGGGTATTTAACAGCGCGTTTAACGGGCTGATATTGTATGCAAACCGTATAATAACTGAAAATGGCGAACTGGAAGGTATTTTCATTTCGGACCAGAGGGATGAAAAAGACAACAATATAATAACAGCAAAAAACGGTATTATATCATCTGACCACCAAACCATGGAAATAACCTTGAGGCTTTTTAATGGCATAGTCCACAGGTCAGGAGAAAAAGGGCTTTATAAGATTGTTACCTTTAATACATACGATTTAAACTTAAGCCTTAAAGATGAAGAGATAAAAAATCCTGATACTTCAAAGACCAACAAGGATCTGACTGTCAGCCAGCTAAAAGAAAAAATAGACGATATGAAGAGGGGAGGAAGAGATCCGTCGCCACATATAATAGATCTTCATAAGAGATTTGCCCTCCCTGCCTCTGTATTTGTTTTTGGTCTCCTTGGCATCCCATTGGGAATCCAGAGGATAAGAACAATAAGATTTACCAGTTTCACCATTGGCCTTGGGGTTGTGTTGTTTTATTATGTATTGTCAACAGCATTGGAGTCGCTCGGAGACAAGGGGCTTCTTAATCCTGTATTGGCGGTATGGGGAACGGATATCTTAATGGCTGCTCTGGGTGTTACAATGTTTTACAAGGCAGCCAAGGATTCTCCTGTAAAATCATTGGCATGGTTAGAAGAAAAGAAAGACGCCGCGCTTGTGATTATTAAGGCCGCGCTGCCGCGGAGGAAGGGATGAGGATACTTACAAGATATATCCTTAGGGAATTTCTTAAAATTTTTACGCTTGCACTTATTGCCTTCGTATCTATTTATCTTGTTATAGATATATTTGAGCAGCTTGACAGGCTTATAGAACATCGCGTCCGGTTTGGCGATGGATTTAAATTTTTTCTATACAAGACACCTTTTATCTTCTACCAGATAAGCCCGGTTGCTGTTCTAATGGCCACCTTGATAACACTTGGTATCTTTGTCAGACGCAGCGAGTTTACTGCTGCGATGGCAGGCGGAATCAGCGTATCACGTTTTTTTATACCTTTCTTTATGATGGCATTAGCCGCAAGCGGGTTAAACTTTATTCTTAATGAGTCAATTATACCATTGGCTAATCAAAAGGTTATGGCTATAAAAGAGACAATGGGTGTGGTAAATAAAAGAAGAACGCAGTTTGCTCAGGATAGCGTCTGGTTCAGGGATAAGATGGACATATACAGCATAGACTATATAGAGCCGCAAAAGGGGATTTTAAAAGGCCTGACCATATATAAGATTGACAATGATTTTAATATTATTAAAAGGATTGACGCCAAAGATGTAAGCTGGATAAATGGGAAATGGATTGCAGCCGGTGGCAAAGAACGAAGTTTTCAGCAAGGCGGACTATTTGAGGAAACAAGAATGACAGGAAATACGATACCGCTTGCAGAAAAACCTGAGAATCTTATAAATATTGAAAGGCTCGCAGATGAGATGAATTTCAGAGAACTTTTGAAATATGTGAATAAACTTAAGAGAGAAGGGTATGCGCCTGTAAGATACCTTGTAGATTTACATTCCAAAATATCATTTCCATTCGTAAGCATTATTATGGCAATGATAGGAATGCCGTTTGCATTAAAGAGCGGAAGGCACGGCGGGATAGCTGTTGGCGTGGGCATAAGCATCATCATAGGTTTCAGCTACTGGGTTGTCTTTGCAATTAACACATCTCTTGGATACAACGGCGTCATTCCGCCTTTTTTGGCCGCATGGTTTACAAATTTTATCTTTGCCGCGCTGGGGATTTTGATGTTTGGGTATGTCAGGCAGTAAATGGAAGATATAAATTTTTACCCTATTCCCCTTCCTTCACAATATATCCTATACCCCTTACAGTGTGTATCAGTTTTTTGAAAGGTTCTTTGTCTATCTTGTTTCTCAGATGATTTACATAAACATCAATGATATTGGTGTCGCTGTCAAAGGAATAATCCCAGACATGCTCTGCTATCATTGTTCTGGTCAGAACCTTATTGGGATTTCTTAAAAAGTATTCCAGGAGACCGTATTCCTTTGAAGTCAGATCTATTACAATATCGCCTCTTTTTGCCTTTCTTGTAGCCTGATCCAGGACGAGGTCTGCTAACTTAAGTTCGGTAATGCCGTAGCCCTTCCTTCGCATGAGCGCCCTTACCCTTGCCAGAAGCTCTTCAAATGCAAATGGCTTGCTTAAATAGTCATCGGCCCCGCTGTTAAGCCCTTTCACCTTATCCTCCACAGTGTCTCTTGCAGTGAGAAGAAGCACAGGGGTCTTGATATCCCTGCTTCTTAAATCCCTGACCACATCTGTGCCATTCTTCTTAGGGAGCATTATATCCAGTATGATAACATCATAGTCATTCGTTGATGCGAGATATTCACCTTCAACCCCGTCATACGCAACATCAACGGCATAGCTTTCTTCCTCAAGCCCTTTTTTTATAAAGCCCTCAACCTTTTTTTCATCTTCTACAACAAGTATGCGCATGGCAACCTCCAACAAAGCAGGAAGATTTGAACTTTATTGTTTTAATACCTTCGGTATATCTTCACCTTTTATCCTGCCAATTGCGGCAAGGGTTATTTTACCAGGATTGAATATATCTTTAGCCAGTTTTCTGATATCCTTCGGAGTCACCTTATCTATACCGCCTATTATCTCCTTCAGGGTAATTGTTCTTTTAAAATATATCTCATCCCGCGCAAGTTTTGTCATTCTGCTTTCGCTCGTCTCAAGACCGAGCAGCATGCTGCCTTTTAGCTGTTCTTTTGCAGATTTAAGCTCTTCTTTAGCAGCCTCTTTTTTTGAAAAGGCGCTTAGCTCTTTCAGAATCAATTCTACCACCTTGCCGAATGTATCAGGAGCAGTTCCGGCGTACACCACCAATGAGCCTACATCAAGGCAGAGATTCAGATATGAGTAAACGGAATAGGCAAGCCCTCGCTTCTCCCTTATCTCCTGAAATAGCCTTGAACCCATTCCGCCGCCAAGCAAGGTATTGAGCAAATAAATCTTGTATCGGTCGGGATGCGTCTGGTTTGGTGAAGGCGTGCCGAGGCAGAGATGCACCTGTTTCAGGTTACTCTGTTTCAGTGTAATCCCTGGATACGGCTTCGGGATTTCCGATCCCTGTTTGAAACTTGCAGAGCCTGCCCCGCACTTGATGCGGGGGACAAGTTTGGGATTTTGGATTTGGGATTGTGATATCGGCATTTTTTCAAAGGGCTTCAGCAGTTTCAATAATCTTTTATGTTTTATATTTCCAGCCGCTGTTATAATCACAGCATGCGGCAGGTATGACCCCCGGTAATAAGATACAACATCATCTCTTTTTATGGAGTTTATTGTCTGGAGATTGCCAAGAACCGGCATACCAAGGGGATGCCCTTTCCAGAATGTTCTTGCAAAGATGTCATGGATTAAATCATCAGGTGTATCCTCGACCATCTTTATTTCCTGCAGGATTACCGCTCTCTCCTTTTCCAATTCTTGTTTGTCAAATTTTGAATTCAGGAATATATCTGAGAGGAGGTCAACTGCCAGCGGGATATCCTTGCTCAATACCTTTGCATAAAAGCAGGTGTTTTCCCTTCCTGTAAATGCGTTAAGCACACCGCCAACAGATTCTATCTCTCTCGCAATGTCCAGGGCAGTTCTTTTTTCAGTGCCTTTAAAGAGGAGGTGCTCAATGAAATGGGATATGCCGTTTCTTTTGCCGTCCTCATTCCTGGAGCCTATGTTTACCCAGATGCCGA
>JBBTFC010000117.1:11784-16495 GCA_038042015.1 Deltaproteobacteria bacterium | reverse complement strand
TTAGCTTGCAACCGTCTTTCCCAGCGCCTCTTTGCGGGAAAGTCTTATTTTCCCCTGTCTATCTACTTCCAGAACCTTTACCAGCACCTCGTCGCCTTCTTTGAGTATGTCCTTGACATCTTTAACCCGTTCTTCGGAAAGCTGTGAGATATGCACAAGGCCGTCTGTTCCCGGGAAAATCTCCACAAATGCGCCAAAATCCATAATCTTTCTTACCTTGCCAAGGTAAATCTTTCCAACCTCCGCTTCTTGCGTAAGCTCTTTTATTATGGCAATTGCCTTTTGCGCCGCCTCATCGTCAGAAGAGGCTATATTTACCTTTCCGGAATCATCTATATCAATCTTTACGCCGGTTTTTTCTATAATGCCTTTAATATTCTTTCCCCCGGGCCCTATAACATCCTTTATCTTCTCCTGCTTGACATAAATAGTAATAATCCTCGGCGCATAAACAGAAAGTCCTGTCCTTGGAGATGATATAGCCTCTTTCATCTTTTTAAGGATATGGAGTCTGCCTTCTTTTGCCTGATATATTGCCTGCCTCAAAATCTCTTTTGTCACGCCTGTTATCTTTATGTCCATCTGAAACGCAGTGATTCCGCTTTCTGTGCCGGCAACCTTAAAATCCATATCGCCAAGATGGTCTTCGTCCCCGAGTATGTCTGAAAGCACAGCTATCTTTTCACCTTCCTTGACAAGGCCCATTGCAATGCCGGCCACAGCGTCTTTTGTAGGAACACCGGCATCCATCATGGATAGAGATGCGCCGCATACAGTTGCCATGGATGATGAGCCATTGCTCTCCAATATGTCTGAGACAATCCGTATTGTGTAAGGAAACGCATCAGCTTCAGGAATGACATTTGCTACAGCCCTCTCTGCCAGCGCGCCGTGGCCCACCTCTCTTCTGCCCGGCCCCCTCAATATCTTTACCTCTCCGACAGAAAAAGGCGGAAAGTTATAATGGAGCATAAATCTCTTATATTCCCATCCGGAGAGGGCGTCTATCTTCTGTTCATCCTCTGATGTGCCAAGTGTTGTAACAACCATTGCCTGGGTCTCACCCCTGGTAAAGAGGGCAGAGCCGTGAGTTCTTGGGAGGAGTCCAATCTCGCAGCTTATAGGTCTTATATCAGCAAGTCCTCTGCCATCTATCCTTATATTTGTAGAAAGCACAGACTTTCTCAATATGTGGTATTTGAGGTCTTCAAATATCTTTGTTATCTCTCCCTCTTTGCCTTCGTGGGTTGATTTGAGCGCTTCTATCAGTTCTTTGGATATATCGGATAACCTCTGGTATCTGTCCTGTTTGGAGGGGATATTAAGCGCCTCACTTATTTTAATATCAGCAAATGTCTGTACCTTTGCTGTCAATTCAGTATCTATGCTGACAGCAGGAACAGGCATTTTTGGTTTTCCGATTTCCATGATTATTCTTTTCTGGAGTTTTATAACATCCTGCATGGAATCATGGGCAAACATCATGGCATCAAGGAGTGCATCCTCGGACACCATCTTTGCACCGCCTTCAACCATTATTATTTCATCCTGGCTGCCGGCTACTATTAAATCAATATCGCTTTCCTTTTGCTGCTTATATGCAGGGTTGCATATAAACTTTCCGTTTATCCTGCCTACCCGAACTGCTGCTATCGGGTTATTAAACGGAATATCAGAAGCCACAAGCGCGGTGGAGGCTCCGAGCATTGCCGCTATCTCAGGATCATTTTCCGGATCAAATGAAAGAACTGTTGCAATAACCTGGGTCTCGTTAAAATATCCTTCCGGGAAAAGAGGCCTGAGGGGTCTATCTATCAATCTGGAACACAGAACCTCTTTTTCGCTTGGTCTGCCCTCTCTTTTAAAAAATCCCCCAGGGATACTCCCAGCAGCGTATCTCATCTCCATGTAATTTACAGTAAGGGGGAGGAAATCTTTGCCTTTGCTTGCCTCTTTTGCAGCACAGGCAGTAACAAGAACCGTGGTATCCCCGTATCTTACCAAGGCAGAGCCATTTGCCTGATTAGCCATCTTTCCAATCTCTATTGAGACCGGCCTGCCGCCGAAATCTATTTCATACCTCTTTGTCATTTGGTTTATTTTCTCCTATGCTTTATTTTCTTAAGCCTAATTTGTCAACAACAGCCTTGTATCTCGTAACATCCTTTCTCTTCAGATATTCAAGCAGCCTTCTTCTCTGGCCGACCATCTTTAAGAGTCCTCTCCTGGAATGGTGGTCGTCCGTATGCACCTTGAAGTGGCCGGTCAGATAGTTTACCCTCTCGGTCAGCAAGGCAATCTGCACCTCCGGCGAGCCGGTATCTGTTTCTTTTCGCTTGAAGGTCTTTATAACCTCCTGTTTTCTTTCTTGTGTAAGCATATTTTTACCTCCTGTTTTTGTTGAATACAGGTTAAGGTTGAGGTTGAGGTTGAGTAAAACTTTCTTTTTTAGTCTTAACCTTAACCTTACTTAACCTTAACCTCAACCTAAACCTGTATTTTTACTTAAATACCCTTTCTAATTTAAATCCCTCCTCGCCTCTATAGGTGGCAAGGGCAATAATCCGTCCATTAGCAGTAAATCTTATCATCTCATTATCTCTAATGGAAGGGGAAAAAATTACCCCCGTGTTAAAACTTTTGGTATCAGGAGCCAGGCCATCCATTATTTTATTAGCCGTTAGTGTATCAACCTCTATATCAGGTATATTTGAAAAAAGCCTTTCAACAGGAATAATATTATTATGCAGCGTATCTTCTTGTAAATCTTTGAGGTCATTTATTGAGATACTGTCTTTCAGAGAAAACATCCCGCTTTTCATCCTTCTTAAACTGACAAGATGTGCGCCGCAGCCAAGTTTTCTCCCTATGTCAAAGGCAAGGCTTCGTATATATGTTCCCCTGGAGCATATCACATTGATAGTAATAAACGGGAGTGTGATATTTGTAATATCTATACTGTAAATCTCTACATCACGCGGTTTTCGCTCCACAGTAACACATTGTCTGGCCAGCTTGTAAAGGGGAACACCATCCATTTTTACAGCAGAAAACATAGGAGGGATCTGTTTTATTCTGCCTTTGAAATCATTTATGGCCGAAACTATGCTTTCTTTAGTAATAGATGTTATATCTCCTTTTGCCACAACGACGCCTTCGCTGTCATAGGTGTCGGTTTCTTCCCCAAGTTTTATTGTTGCCAGATATTCCTTTTCTCCCTTTTCTAAAAATCTCGCAAGCTTTGTGGCTTCATTTATACAAAGGGGCAAAACACCTGTTGCAAGAGGGTCAAGTGTGCCGATGTGGCCCGCCTTCCTCGCCCCCAATCGTTTCTTTACCATCGTCACAACATCATGCGATGTGGGGCCTGCCGGTTTATCTATTATCAAAACACCTGTCATATTACGACCCTTTCGTATATCCTTTTTTCCGTTGCAGATATGACTTTTTCTTTTATATCTTTAAGGTTGCCTTTTATATTGCATCCTGCCGCATTCATATGGCCGCCGCCGCCGAATTCCATTGAAATTTCGGCGACATCTATTCTGCCCTTAGATCTCATGCTTATCTTGTATTCCCCTTGTTTTGCCTCTCTTAAAAGGACCCCGACTTCGACCCCTTCAATTGTTCTTGCGTAATTTACAAATCCATCGGCCAATTCCTTGTTTGCGTTCGCCTTATCAAGCATATCAAGGGTAACGACCAGAGAGGCGACCCTTCCATCACTTGTCAGCTCCAATGTATTTAATACGGATGCAAGCAGTTTTAATTTGTTGACAGGAATGCTCTCGTAAACTCTTTGAGATATATCCCAGGGGTCAACGCCAAGCCTAAGCATTTCTCCTGCTATACCGAATGTCTTAGGTGTAGTGCAAGAGTATCTGAATGAGCCTGTGTCCGTAAGTATTGAAGTGTATATATTTATTGCTATATCACGGGTTATCTCAACCGGTATCTCCTCTAAAAGGTCATAAACCATCTCACCCGCGGCGCAGGCATTAGGGTCTATGACATTTATATCGCCAAAACAGTCATTTGTGGCATGATGGTCAATATTGATAATCTTTCCCTTGTTTTTTATCTTGTGAAAGTCTTCACCAAGTCTGTCTTTTTGTCCGCAATCTACAACAAAGACAGCATCATAGATTTTGTTTTCATCTATTTTATTTGTAACTTTATCTGCAAAGGGGAGAAAATTAAAGGTTTTTGGAACAGGGTCATACAAATATGCGGTTACATCCTTTTTAAGCCCTTTTAATCCCAGAACAAGGGAGAGCAGCGAACCAACTGCATCCCCTTCCGGGCTGACATGAGAAGACACAAGAAAGTTTTTGCCATTTTTAATTTCGTCTATTACTTCTTTAAATTTCTGAGCCACTTTTAATCTCCTTTATTATCTTTTCTATACGGCTTGCATATTCCAATGAGTCATCAAATTTAAAGGTTATTTCAGGAAAATATCTTAACTTGAGCCGTTTGCCTATTTCCCTCCTCATATAACCGCTTGCGCTCTGAAGCCCTTCCATTGTTTTTTCTTTTTCCTCATCATTTCCTATCATGCTGAAATATACCTTTGCCTGGCGAAGGTCTTTTGAAACCTGCGCCTTCGTTATCGTAACAAAGCCAATCCTTGGGTCATGAATCTCGCCAAAGAGCATTGTTGCAATCTCTTTCCGAATTTCTTCGGCAACTCTCTCTGAACGGTTGTAAG
>JBBTFC010000117.1:0-11684 GCA_038042015.1 Deltaproteobacteria bacterium | reverse complement strand
AATCTTTTTAAAGAGGCCATTTTACCATCATATACTACCACGTTGTCTCTTAAAAGTCGGACATTGCTTCCTCTCAATATCTTTCCATCAGTAATATAACAACCTGCAACAGTCCCTATCTTTGACACGCGGAAGCTCTCTCTTACATTTGCCCTCCCAAGTATATTCTCCCTGATTGTAGGCGCAAGCATCCCTTCCATAGCCTTTTTTATGTCATCTATCAATTCATATATAATGCTGTAAAGCCTTAAATCAACACCCTCTTTTTCTGCAAGCGCATGGGCCTTGGGTTCAGGCCTGACATTGAAGCCGACTACTATTGCGTTGGATGCAGCCGCAAGCATTACATCGCCTTCCGTAACGCCTCCGACTGCGTTGTGTATGATGTTTACTTTTATGGCATCGGTTGGAAGCTTATTTAATGCCTCCTTGACAGCCTCTACCGAGCCCTGAACATCGCCTTTTACAACTATCCCAAGTTCTTTTACTTCACCCATCTTAATCTTTTCATATAACTCTGCAAGGCTTATCTTTGCTGTCTTTTTAAGTTCGGCCTCCTGCTTCTTTTTAAACCGTATGCCGGCAATCTGCTTTGCGGTTGCCTCATCTCTTACTACGGAAAACACATCGCCCGCCTCAGGAACGCCTGAAAGCCCAATGACCTCTACAGGCATAGAAGGTCCGGCCTCATCTACTTTTTTTCCCCAGTCGTTTGTCATTGCCCTGACCCTCCCGGAGTGCACACCGCTTACAATCGCATCGCCTGTCTTTATGGTTCCTTCATGGACAAGGACTGTGGCAACCGGGCCGCGGCCTTTATCAAGCTTTGCCTCAACAACAGCGCCCTTGGCAGGTTTTTTGGGATTTGCCTTTAACTCCATTACATAAGCCTTAAGAAGGATGAGTTCCAGAAGCTCTTTAATGCCAATGCCTTTTTTTGCAGAGACCTCGGCAAATATTGTATCCCCCCCCCAGTCCTCCGGCACAAGGCCGTATTCTGTCAACATCTGTTTTACCTTGCCCGGGTCTGCGCCGGGGAGGTCAATCTTGTTTATTGCCGCAATTATCGGGACATTGGCAGCCTTGGCATGGTTTATCGCCTCTATGGTCTGAGGCATAACCCCGTCATCTGCCGCCACTACCAAAACCACCAGATCCGTTATCTTTGCGCCCCTGGCCCTCATTGCTGTGAATGCCTCATGGCCGGGTGTATCAAGGAATGTTATATCGCCTTTCTCAAGATGGACATGATACGCGCCTATATGCTGGGTAATGCCTCCTGCCTCGCCGGCAGCCACATTTGTCTTTCTTATGGCGTCCAGAAGAGATGTCTTGCCATGGTCAACATGGCCCATAACAGTTACAACCGGAGGTCTGATTTTTATCTCGCCTGACGCCTCTGCAATATCCTTCAGAAGCGATTCTTCCTGCGGGGCAATACTCTCAACCTCGTATTCAAAATCAGACGCAACCAATGTTGCGGTGTCCACATCTATAAATTGATTTATACTTGCCATTATGCCGAGGTTCATAAGTTTTTTTATAATATCGCCTGCCTTTATGCCAAGCCTCTGGGACAGGTCTCCGACACTTATGGCATCAGATATCTTTATAACCCTCTTGGCTGCCTTTGGCACAGTTATCTCGGTCTTCTTAAGCTCCCTTTCCGGTGACGGCGGCCTTATTTTATCAAACTTTTCCAGCCTTTCAAATTTGCCTCTCTTGCCAAAAGGCCCTTTTCTTTCATACTGTTTTTTCTTAGCAGGCCTTTGTGCAGCAACAATCTTTATCTCTTTTTTAACATGTTTTTCTTCAGGTATTTTCTCTATTGGTATTATAGGCGCGGTGTGGGTTAGTTTAGATTCCGCTGAAGGAATTTCCGTTTTGGCAGGGGGAGCAGCCTTTTCTTCCTTTTCTATAATTACAGCGGTAGACGCCTTTTCTTTCTCTTCTATCCGCAGAGCAGGCTTTCTACCGGTCTTTTCCCCTTTAACTGCCTTTTTACCCCCGATAGATTTAATCGGGGTTTTTTTTACTTGTTCCGATATCTGAACCTCTAATTTTTTTGCCGTTTCCTTTATTGCCTCTTCTGCCTTTTTGGCAGACTCTTCCCTTTCTGTCTCTGTAGGCCCCACAGCCCTCCTCCTGATAACAGTAGGTTTTACACGTTTTTCTTCTATTTTTTTATCTGCCATTATTTTTTATTCACCCCTTGATTAACTGTAAACTGTAAAGAACCCATTACCGCTTAATGTATTCCCGCGCTGCCTCCAATATTTTTTCAGCCTTTTTAAGAGCAATACCCTCTATCGTTGAAAGCCGTTCTATTCCTGCATTAATTATATCAGCTACAGTATTTATCTCTGCGCTTTCAAGCGCATCTCTTGTTTTAGGCCCGATACCCGGCAGGGAAGAAACATCTTCATCCTCTGCCTTCTTAATTTCTTCTTCGCCTTGTATTCCTCTCAGGGCTTCAGCGCCCTCTATAGCCGCCTGGTCCATCGTAATCTTCTTTGCCTCTGTCTCACTGCGGATGTCTAACTTCCAGCCTGTAAGTTTGGCTGCAAGTCTTACATTCTGTCCCCTCTTGCCTATGGCCAGAGAAAGCTGGTCGTCAGGCGCTATAACCTCCATTGAATGGTCTGTTTCATCCATAATAACCCGGACTATCTGCGCGGGTAAAAGCGCATTGCATATAAATTTTGCAGATTCATCTGACCACGGAACTATGTCAATCTTCTCACCCCTTAACTCCTGGACAACCGCCTGAACCCTTGAACCCTTAACCCCAACGCATGCGCCCACAGGATCAACTGCCTGATCATTTGATGACACGGCTATTTTTGTCCTGTCTCCAGGTTCTCTTGCAATGCCTTTAATATTAATAATCCCTTCGTATATTTCAGGCACCTCCATCTCAAAAAGTTTGGCTACAAGATTTGGATGCGTCCGTGAAAGGACAATCTGCGCCCCTTTTTGAACATCTCTGACATCAATTATCAATGCCCTTACCCTGTCGCCCTGACGATAGTTTTCTCTCTTAACCTGCTCATCTCTTGGAAGAACAGCCTCTGCCCTTCCCATATCCACAATAATATCGCCCCTTTCAAAGGTATGTACTATCCCTGTTACAATCTCACCTTTTTTATTTATATACTCGTTATACACAATATTTCTTTCAGCCTCTCTCATCTTCTGAATTATAATCTGTTTTGCGGTCTGGGCCGCAATCCTGCCGAACTCGGCGGTGTCAAGTTTGATGCCAAGACTGTCGCCCAGAGCCGCCTCCGGGTCAAGTTCATTGGCCTCGGCAAGCGATACCTCTTGATCAGGGTTGGTTATATCCATTACAACAGTTTTAAACTGAAACAATTCTATCTCGCCCAGTTCTTCGTTAAAGTGCGCCTCTATAACCTTATTCGGGCCGTGTTTCTTTTCAGCCGCCTTAACCATGGCAGATTCAAGGGCATCGATGAGTATGGCTTTATCAAGCCCTTTATCCTTGCCTACCTGTTCAATCACATTATTAAGATTAAGTCCCATCAGAATCCTCCAAATGAAAGTATCAAAGAGTCAAAGTATCAAAGGGTCAAAGTTTTTACTCTGACACTTTAATGCCTTGACGCTCATCATAAATCTACCTCCAGCTTTGCCTTTTTAATATCATTAAATGGTATCTCCCATTTTTTGCCTTCACTGTCTATCAGTAAAACCATTCCTTCTTTAAAATCATCCAATACTGCCGAGAAGTTCCTTCTGCCGGATATCGGCTGTTTTGTCTTTATCTTTACTTTTTTCCCTTTATATTTAAGAAAATCATATTCCCTTGTTAGCACCCTGTCAAGACCGGGAGAGGAGACCTCAAGATTATAGGCATGGGTGATGATATTCTTTACATCCAATATTGTTCCAAGTTCTCTGCTTACATCGCCGCAGTCATCAACCGTTATCCCTTCAGATTTATCTATAAAAAGCCTTAGAACCCATCGGCCATATTCCATTTTGTATTCAACATCAATGAGTTCCATTCCTTTTTGAGCAAGAACAGGTTCTGCCAGCTCTTTCACCTGCGTTATTATATCTTCCCCCTTTAGAAGAGGCATCACGCCCAAAGACCTCCAAAAGATAAACCTTAAAATAAAAAAGCGGGCATAGGCCCACTTTCAGGAAGTGAATAACATAAATATTTTTATTTTGCAAGTGAAAAATATCGGCTTTTTGCTTTTTCCCCCTGAAAATTTTTCCCTTGACATTCTACATAAAGTAGAATATGTTGGAGACATGATAAAGGGATTTGCAAATATTTTCAGGCCGACCAGAAAAGGTCTTGGCCGCGCACTGGGCGATCTTGAAAAAGATATTATGGATATACTCTGGGCTAAGGGCGGGGTTACGGGCAAAAAGGCGCTTGAGGAAATAAGCCGTTCAAAGAAAGCGGCAATTACAACGGTTCTTACTGTGCTTGACAGGCTCGTCAAAAAAGGGATTGTAAAAAAGACAAAAGGCGAGAGTGTTTATATATATACGCCTGCATTGACAAAAGACGAGTTTACAGATATGGTTTCTCATGCGGTAATGCGGGGCGTCCTGGATATATCCGCAAGCTCTGCTGTTGCCTCTTTTGTGGATATCCTCGCAAAGACAGACCCGAAGGAATTAGACAGGCTTTCAAGACTTATAGAAAAGAAGAAAAAGGAATTAAGAAAGGGAACTTAAGCAATGGTTTTATTTATCCCTATTATTCTTATTCTAACTGCGGCATGGTTTTCCTACGGTTTTCCGCGGCTCATTGCATTCACAGAGGCTTTGGCAGAGTGGTGCCAGAGTCTGTTCCTTCGGTGTCTTGAAGAGCTTTTAATTATCAAGACATTCTTCCTCTGGTTTGGTTTTATTGTTTTGTCTGTGTGGTTTGCTTACGCTGTTTTTAAAGCCTTTTTTATACTGCTTAAAGCGAATAGGCAGATTAAGAAACTTCCTTTATCTTGCCACGGCGATATTACAGTCATAAAGGATGACAAGCTAAAGACGGCGTTTACCCACGGCCTTTTCCAGCCTAAAATATATATATCTGCCGGGCTTATAAATTCCCTTGATAAATTCGAACTTCAGGCGGTCTATCTGCATGAACTTCATCATAAGAACAGGAAAGACCCGCTCCGTTTCTTTATTTTGTCAATTATAAGAGATACATTCTTTTATATACCGGTAAAGGGATTTGCTGAAAGGATTATTCATACAAGGATTGAGGCTGAGGCCGATGATGCAGTGGTTAAGGAAATGAAAGAACCAATAAGCCTTGCAGCAGCCCTTTTAAAGATTGCAGGATTTAATAATGTCATCCCCGAATGTCTTTATCGGGGCAAGGATATGCTCATGTTTCAGCCCGCGTCAATTACGGGGATTGGCTCTGTAGAGAACAGAATAAAGAGGCTTGTTGAAGGAAAGGGGGAGAAGATTAAACTCCCGTCAGCGAAGGCAATTGCAACGAGCATTTTTATATCATGTTTCCTAATACTATCCCTTGCGTTTCCATTGTTTGCGTCTTTTCCTGCACCTGGCCGATGCGATACGAATCATTGCGATGTCCATGAGATTAAATTGGGGAAAGACTGTCATAACCATTGCGATGCTCAGGAACACAAACACTAATGCCGTAAATTTTTTTGGACGATTTATTCTACAATGCGTAGAAAGATTGGATATGCGCAGCATAAAAGTGATATGCTTTGAAAGCGCCGTTGACCTTTATGAAAATATTTAAGTTTTGCTTTAATTATGGAGTGAAGTTATGAAACTACATAAAGTTATAAAGATTTTTCTAATTTCTTTTTTTCTGGTCACTGGTCGCTGGTCACCGGTCACTGGCCTTGCCCAGGAACCCTTATCACTCAATGCGCTGATAGAGGAGGCTAAGGCAAATAATCCTGAGCTTCAGGCATTCAGGGAAAGGGTTAAGGCAAAGGAATTCGCGGCAAGGGTTGCAGGGGTGTTGGATGACCCTCAATTTCAGATAATGATAGAGGATATACCAACAGAACGGCCATATAATCTTGGTAATTCGATGATGACTCGCTATACATTCAGCCAGATGTTTCCTTTTCCGGGCAAGCTCTCTTTAAAACAAAGTATTGCCTTGAAAGATGTTTTAATATCAGGGGCGGAGCTTAAAAATAAAGAGCTTGAAATAACGGCAATGGTAAAGGATGTTTATTATGATTACGCATTCATAAATGAATCCATAAAGATAATGCATGAGATAAAGGATGTCCTTTCATATATGGCTGATGTGGCGCAGGTGAAATATTCAACAGGTCAGGTTACCCAGCAGGATATTTTAAAGATTCAGACTGAGTTGACAATGCTGACAAATGAGATTATCTCCCTTGAGGCTGAAAAGGAGGTTGCTGAGGCAAGGATAAAATCCATTCTCAATAGAAGTCAGGATGCAGTTCTTGGCGACCCTGGAAGAATAAAAAAAGACAGGATTAAAATTGATACGGCACGGCTTATGACTATGGCTTTGCAGAAAAATCCGGCTATAAAGGCTATGGAGTATGAGACCCAGGCCAATGAATTAAATGTGGGATTGGCAAAAAAAAATTATTATCCGGATTTTATGCTCGGCGTTGCGCCAATTCAGAGGGATGGCAGGTTTGAAAGCTGGGACCTTATGTTTCAGGTAAATATACCCCTCTGGAGGAGCAAATACGATAACCAGACCAGAGAGGCGCAGGCAAATGTTAATGTGCTTAAATCCAGATTAAGCGCTGAAAAAAACCTGAAAGGGTTTGATGTTAAATCCGCTGCTGTCAAGGTGGAGGCAGCAGAGAGAATAACGACCCTTTATGAGACAAGCCTCCTTCCTCAGGTGGAGTTGTCCTTTGAGTCTGCCATGAAAAATTATCAATCAGGCAAGATTGATTTTCTATCGCTTCTTGACGTTGAGCGGACTCTGAAAAGGACAAAGATAGAATATCTCAATTCCATTACGGATTACAGGAAGAAGATAGCCATGTTGGAGAAGGTTGTGGGGGAAGAGTTGGATACAGCGGCCAGCAGTCAGTAGCAACAGGGCTTAAGCCCTGTTTGTACAAAATAAAATATAAAGGAGAAAGGGCGATGAAGCGATTTTTAGCAATTTTATTCCTTTTAATAGCCGTTGCTATTGCGGCTGGAGTTGGATGGTATTTCTTTTATAATAAAAAACCACAGGTTGCGGAAATCCCTGTGGTCAAGGAACGCAAGGTTTTATTTTACCGCCATCCCATGAACCCATCTGTAACATCCCCTGTGCCAAAGAAGGATGAGATGGAAATGGATTTTATACCTGTTTATGAGGAGGAGGCAGAGGAGACGTCAAGCGCTGTAAAGATAAGCCCTGAGAAGATTCAGAAGATTGGCGTGAAAATAGAAGAGGTAAAGAGACGCACCCTTAAAAGGACGATAAGGACTGTCGGCAGGGTTGAACATGACGAGGCAAGGGTTTTTAATATCAATGCAAAGGTTGGCGGCTGGATTGAAAAACTTTATGTAAACAGGACTGACCTGATGGTTCTCCCCGGTGAAAAACTCCTTGAATTATACAGCCCCGAACTGGTTTCAACGCAGGAGGAATATCTCCTTGCAATAAAGGTAAAGGAAAGGGTTAAAGACAGTCCGTCTGAGGAGGTTAAAAAGGGAGCGGATTCCCTTGTGGAGGCGGCAAAAAAGAGGCTTAAATACTGGGATATTTCAGATGAACAGGTAAAGAGGCTTGAAGGAGAGGGGCGGATTACAAGGACGATGGCTATCCTTGCCCCTGCCCACGGGATTGTGACAGAGAAGATGATAAACGAGGGGCAGAAGATAGAGGCAGGCGAGATGCTCTTTAAGATTATAGACCATTCTCAGGTATGGGTGTATGGCGAGGTATATGAATATGAACTTCCTTTTGTAAAGATAGGGCAGACGGCAAGGATAATCCCATCTTATACGCCGGCAGAAATCTATACAGCCGCTATCAGCCACATTTATACACATTTGGGCACAGTAAGGCATGAAGGGACAGGAAACGGCATGGAGGAATCAAGGACCGCCAAGATAAGGTTTGAGCTTCCCAATCCCCGGCATAAGCTAAAACTTGGCATGTATGTGAATGTGGAACTTGCAGTGGATGTGGCAAAAAATGCCATTGCAGTGCCAGACTCTGCCCTGATAGATACAGGCGTTCGACAGGTAGTAATCGTAGATAAAGGGGACGGGAGGTTCGAGCCAAGGGAGGTGAAGGTCGGCGCGCAGGGAGATGGATATTACCATATCATCTCAGGCGTAAAAGAAGGCGAGAAGGTTGTTACATCTGCCAATTTTCTCATAGATTCAGAATCAAGCTTCAGGGCAGCGCTGCAGGGGATGAAAGGACACTAAATGCTGAAAAAAATCATAGAGCTTTCCATAAACAACAAACTCATCATCATCCTCTTTACCCTCTTTGCAGTGGGATGGGGTATATGGGCTGTTTACCGCATGCCGCTTGACGCCATACCTGACCTCTCTGATGTCCAGGTTATAATCTATACGGAATATCCCGGCCAGGCCCCTCAGGTTGTGGAAGACCAGATTACCTATCCATTGACAACCGCCATGCTCGCTGTGCCGAAATCAAAGGTAGTAAGGGGCTTTTCATTCTTCGGCGTTTCATTTGTATATATCATCTTTGAAGACGGCACAGACATATACTGGGCAAGGTCAAGGGTGCTGGAATATCTTAATTTTGCATCCAGCAAACTCCCCAAAGGTGTAACGGCTTCACTCGGCCCTGACGCAACAGGTGTTGGCTGGGTATTTCAATACTCCATAGAAGGCAAAGGTTATAGCCTTGCAGAACTCCGCAGCATCCAGGACTGGTATATCCGCTATCAGCTTACAAAGGTCCCTGGGGTATCAGAGGTTGCATCCATCGGCGGTTTTGTCAAACAGTATCAGGTGAATATAGACCCTAATAAACTCCTCACCTATAACATATCGCTAAAGGATGTAATTGAATCAATCAAGATGGGGAACACGGATGTTGGCGGAAGGGTCGTGGAGCTTGCGGAGCGTGAATACATGGTGAGGGGCCTCGGCTATATCAAAAATATTCCTGATATAGAAAATATTGTTTTAAAGGTTGACAGGAGCGGCACGCCAATCAGGATAAAGGATGTGGCAAGGGTTGAACTTGGTCCTGATGAGAGAAGGGGGATTGTGGAGAGGGATGGCGAGGGCGAGGTAGTCGGCGGTATTGTGGTAATGCGGTTTGGCGAAAATGCCCTAAGAGTGATAGATGATGTTAAGAAAAAGATAGAGGAGCTAAAGCCGGGTCTGCCGCCTGGCGTTCATATTATCACAACTTATGACAGGAGCAGCCTCATCCATCGGGCCATTGCAACACTCAAGGAAAAACTTATAGAAGAATTCATTGTCGTTTCCCTCGTATGTATCATCTTTCTCCTGCATTTCAGGTCTGCGCTTGTTGCCATTCTTGTGCTGCCGGTGTCCATCCTCATATCCTTCAGCGTGATGCACTATCTTAAAATAAACGCGAATATCATGAGTCTCGGCGGCATTGCCATTGCCATCGGCGCAATGATAGACGGCGCCATTATCATGATTGAAAATGCGCACAAGCATCTTGAAAGGGATAAAGGAAAGAAGGAGCATTGGCAAATTATCGCTGATGCCGCAAAAGAGGTTGGTCCGCCATTATTTTTCTCCCTCCTTATTATTACGGTTTCATTTATGCCTGTATTTACGCTTGAGGCGCAGGAGGGTCGGCTCTTTAAACCCCTTGCATTCACAAAGACATTTGCCATGGCAGCATCTGCGCTCTTGTCTGTAACACTCGTGCCTGTGCTTATGGGGTTTTTTATCAGGGGACGGATCATCCCTGAGCATAAAAACCCAATCACCAGGCTGATGACCTGGATATACAGGCCTGCTATTAAGCTTGTCCTCAGGGCAAAAATTATAACCATACTGATTGCCGCTATGGCCCTTGGCGCCACAATCTATCCTTTAAGCAAACTGGGAACCGAATTCATGCCTACGCTCTACGAAGGCTCCCTTATGTTTATGACAGCCACGCTTCCTGGTGTGTCAGTAACAAAGATAAATGAACTCCTCCAGACAACAGATAGAATAATAAAGTCATTCCCAGAGGTTGAGCAGGTCTTTGGCAAAATTGGCAGGGCGCAGACGGCAACAGACCCCGCGCCCCTTGAGATGTTTGAGACAATTATAAACCTTAAGCCCAAAGACCAGTGGCGTCCCGGCATGACTGTGGACAAGCTTATTCAGGAGATGAGCGCAGCCCTTGAGACGCCGGGTCTTCCAATCCAGTGGTCAATGCCTATTAAAAACAGGGTGGATATGCTTGCAACAGGCATAAGGACGCCTGTTGGCGTGAAGGTATTTGGAAAGGATTTAAACACAATAGAAAAACTTGCAGCAGAGATTGAGGCAGTTTTGAAAGGTGTGCCGGGCACATCAAGCGCTTATGCGGAGAGGATTATCGGCGGATATTATGTTGATATAAAGATAAAAAGAGATGAGGCTGCAAGATATGGGTTAAAGGTTGAGGATATACAGCAGGTTATTATGTCTGCTATAGGCGGAGAGAACATAACAACAACAGTTGAAGGGGTTGAGAGGTATCCTATAAATGTCAGATATAAGAGGGAACTCAGGGACAATGTGGATAAGATTGGAAGGGTATTTGTTCCAACAATGACGGGACAGCCCATACCTCTCTCGCAGGTCGCTGATATAACCTTGAGCAAAGGCGTTGGAGGAATCAAAACAGAGAATGCCATACTTAATACATGGGTGTATGTTGATGTCAGGGACAGGGATATTGGCAGTTATGTTAGAGATGCAAAAAAGGTTGTGATACAAAATGTGAAATTCCCTGCTGGCTATTATGTAACATGGAGCGGCCAGTATGAATATATGGAAAGGGCTTATGCGAAGCTTAAATATATTGTTCCGCTTACACTTATGATAATATTCCTTCTGCTGTATTTCAATTTCAAGTCAGTGACCGAATGTCTCATAATCCTGCTCGCTATCCCTTTTTCAATAATCGGCTCTGCATGGATACTCTATATTTTGGGCTATAATATAAGCATCGCTGTTGTCGTGGGCTTTATAGCCCTTGCGGGTCTGGACGCGGAGACGGGTGTTATCATGCTGATATATTTAGACCATGCCTACAATGAAAGGTATTACACTGGAAAAATGAACACATTAAATGACCTCTATGATGCCATAATGGACGGCGCTGTGAACAGGATAAGGCCAAAGGTAATGACGATAACGGCTATCATTGCAGGACTTCTCCCTATCATGTGGAGCACAGGCACAGGCGCTGAAGTGATGAAGCGGATAGCAGCTCCAATGGTAGGCGGGATGGTAACATCAGGACTGCTGGAACTCCTTGTGATCCCGGCCGTATATGCGCTGTGGAAGGGATGGGGGATGAAGCAAGGTTCCGATGTTTATTTCAAAGATTGAGAACAGGAGGTAAGCTTATGACTATTGATCCGGTTTGCAGAATGACTATTAGCGAGGAAAAGGCAATTGAAAAGACAGAATATAACAGCAAGACATATTATTTCTGCGGCAAAGGTTGCAAGGATAGATTTGAGAAAGAGCCTGAGAAGTATATT
>JBBTFC010000116.1:8790-19226 GCA_038042015.1 Deltaproteobacteria bacterium | reverse complement strand
GGGGGATATATGTCAAGAAAGGCGCAGATAATCAGAAAAACAAAGGAAACAGATATAACCCTTTCTTTAAATCTGGATGGCAATGGCGCGTATAATATTCATACATCCATCCCTTTCCTTGACCATATGCTGTCGCTGTTTGCAAGGCATGGGCTGTTTGATTTAAAGATAAAGGCAAAGGGAGACATTGAAATAGACTATCACCATACAGTTGAGGATGTCGGGATATGCCTCGGCGATGCCTTGAAAAAGGCGCTTGGCAGCAAGGCCGGCATTAAAAGGTATGGCAATGCCACAGCGCCTATGGATGAGGCCATTGCGTCAGCGGCGATTGATGTCAGCGAGAGGCCTTATCTGGTTTATAAATTGACATTGCCTAAAAAGAGCAAGATAAAAAACTTTGATGCAGACCTTGTGGAGGATTTTCTTCAGGCCGTTGTTTCAAGAAGCGGGATTACCCTGCATGTTTCTTCGGCCTATGGAAGAAATATCCATCATATAATAGAGGCTGTATTCAAGGCCTTTGGCAGGGCTTTGAAAGAGGCCGTAAGCATAGACCCAAGGATAAAGGGTGTAATGTCAACGAAGGGGAGGCTGTAAAGCAGGTTGGAGGTTAGAGGTTGATTGCCATAATTGACTATGACATGGGAAATCTGAGGAGCGTTCAGAAGGGTTTTGAGCGGGTTGGACACAACTGCATTATTACAAGAAACCCGGAGGACATTTCCAATGCAAGCCATGTGGTTCTGCCTGGCGTCGGTGCGTTTAAGAATTGCATGGACAACCTCAAGAATTACGGTCTCATTGAACCTATATTAAATGCCATAAAATCAGGCAAACCTTTTTTGGGCATATGCCTCGGCCTTCAGCTTCTATTTTCGGAAAGTGAAGAGTTTGGAAAACACAAAGGGCTTGATGTTATTAAGGGCAAGGTGGTAAGATTCCCCTCCGAACACCCGGTTCCTCTTAAGATCCCTCACATGGGCTGGAATGACATAAAAATAAAGAATAGGCCGGCTGTCCTGAAAGATATTCCGGACGGCTCTTACTTCTACTTTGTCCATTCATACTATGTTGCGCCGGAGGACGCAGATATTATAGCAACAACAACTTTCTACGGGATAGACTTTGCAAGCAGTATCTGGAAGGACAATATCTTTGCATGCCAGTTTCATCCTGAAAAGAGCCAGAAGACAGGGCTTAAGATATTAAAAAATTTCGGCGACATGAAAGGATAAACTTTATGCTAATCATACCGGCCATAGACATAAAAAACGGTAAATGCGTCCGTCTCACACAGGGGAGGATGGATGCAGAGACAGTATATTCTGAAAATCCTGTTGAAATAGCAAAGAGGTGGGAGGACTGCGGCGCAAAACTTATCCACCTTGTTGACCTTGACGGCGCAATTGAAGGGACGCCGAAAAATATGGACATTATAAAAAAGATAATCAGCGCCATAAAAACACCTGTTGAGATTGGCGGCGGAATCAGGGACGCAGACATTATTAAAGACTATCTCGGCATTAAAGGCGTAAGACGTGTAATTATAGGGACAGTGGCTGAGGAAAACCCTGAGCTTGTGGAAAAGGCATGCAGGGAGTTTCCGGGCGGCATAGCAGCAGGGATAGATGCCGTAGATGGCATGGTTGCAACGCGCGGTTGGGTAAAGGTTACAAAGGAGAAGGCAACGGATCTTGCAAAGAGGCTTGAGGGGCTTGGGGTATCCTGCATAATTTATACAGACATATCAAGGGATGGAATGCTTACAGGCCCGAATGTTAAGGCCACAAAAGAGATGGCGCATGCTGTAAATATACCGGTGATTGCGTCGGGCGGCATGAGCTCTATTAAGGATATAGAGGGTTTTAAAGGTATGAAGCTGGAAGGGATAATAATCGGCAAGGCCCTTTATACAGGGGATATAGATTTAAAAGAGGCGATAGAAACAGCTGAAATGCTCCATCTCTAACGGAGTATGCAGGGAAAAGGCGAGACAGCAGATTTTGACGTGGGGGTTTTACTGTCTCTCTTGCGCAGGATGAGGCATACCCATTCCCCTCTACTATAAGTCTTGAAGGGCTTGAAACCCAGCCGCTTATATACAACCTCAACCTCCCTGACCCTATCTTTTAATACTCCGGACAGTATCAAAAATCCATTATCCATTATCCTTGCCTTAAGATGGCCGGCAATCTTTATGAGCTCTTCAGCAATGATATTGGCAAAGATTACGGAAAATTTGTGCTTAATCTTTTCCAGAGGTTTAGCGGTTATTTTGATATTGCCGCTTACTTTGTTAAATCTGATGTTTTTTCTTGCAACCTTTACGGCTTCCTGGTCTATATCAATGCCCACAATATTTTTTGCGCCAAGCTTGGCGGCGGTTATGGCAAGGATTCCAGAGCCTGTTCCAACATCAAGGATGTCCTTCCCTTTGATTTCATCGGCAAGTTTGTCAGCCGCCTTGAGACACATCATGGTTGATGCGTGAGAGCCTGTGCCAAATGCCATTCCCGGGTCTATCTCTATAATTATCCTCCCCGGCTTCCTCTCAACTTTTTTCCATGTTGGCTTTATGATTAAGCTGTTGGAGACCCTGATTGGCTTTATATGCTCCTTCCATTTACTAAGCCAATCCATGTTTTCAAAGAAGCTCCCTTTATATGTCCACCCGAATTTTTTAAGGCTTTTCTTTAACAAAATCCTATTTTTGTTAAGAGATAAATCTGCCGGGATATATGCCTTTATGGTCTTTTTATCTTCCTGTCCCTCTTCCAGCACGGCAGGGCTTCCGACCTCTATTAACAGGCCGGTTATTGATTCTGCCGCCTTTGCAGGGCCGATGGCTGTTATTTCAAACCATTTTTTTATCATCTCGTTACCTAACTATCACCCTTGCAGCGCCTTTATCATTTCATCATGAATCAAACCATTGCTTGCCAGGGTTTCGCTTGAATAAAAGGAAAATTCTTTGCCGTTAAAGCCTGTTACCATGCCGCCGGCCTCTTTGATTATAAGCCATGCCGCGGCAGTATCCCACGGTTTCAGCTTCATCTCCCAGAAACCGTCAATCCTTCCGCAGGCAACATAACACATATCCAGCGCGGCCGAGCCGGCCCTTCTTATGGCCTGAGCCCTTACGGCAAAATTTGCAAAATGGGTGATGTTATTGTCCGGGGATGTCCTGATATCGTACGGAAACCCGGTTGCAAGAAGGCTTTTTGTAAGCTCTTTAATATCGGACACCTTTATCTTTTTGTTGTTGAGATATGCCCCTTTGTTTTTTTCTGCTGTAAACAATTCATTGAGCATTGGATTGTATACAGCGCCAAGGATTATTCCTTCCCCGCTTTTTTCTAACGCAATAGAGACGCAAAAAACAGGAAATCCGTGTGAATAGTTTGTGGTGCCGTCCAACGGGTCAATTATCCAGCGGTATTCTGAATCGGATTTTTGTTCCAGGCTCTCCTCTGTCAGTATCCCATGTTCAGGAAACTTATTTTTAATTATTTTAATTATCAGATCCTCTGCCTTCCTGTCCATCTCTGTTACAATATCTATCGCGCCCTTGAATTCAATGCGATGCGCATTGCCGATATTTTTTTTAAGAATGGCTCCGGCGCTTTTAGCAGCGGTAATGGCTGTTTTTTTAAATGTATTTGTCATAATTGGCTGCACTTTGAGAAGATAAGCGGTTAATAGGTTTAGAAGCGTATGACCTACATCTCTAATATAAGCGGAAGTATAATCGGTTTTCTTTCCAGCGCTTTATTAAAAAACCTCCTGAGGGCCTTTCTTATCTCTTCCTTAACCTCAATCCAATCAGTCTTTGCCTCTGTATTTATATTGCCAAGCGCATCCAGGACAACATTTTTAGCGCCCTCAAGAAGTTCGGCGGACTCCCGCTCAAATATAAGCCCCCTTGTGATTATGTCCGGGCCGTATATGACTTCCCCTGTTTTTTCATTCAACGCCAAAATAGCAATCACCAGTCCATCCTGCGAAAGGTGTTTTCTGTCTTTCAGCACCATGTCGCCCACATCTCCGACACCCTTGCCATCCACAAAGACCTTTCCATACTCAACCTTTTCTCTAACAGACATACTGTCCTTTGTAATCTCCACAACATCGCCGTCTTCCGCAAGAATAATATTCTCTTTTTTTACCCCCACCTTTTCTGCAAGCTGACTGTGTTTTACCAGATGCCTGTACTCGCCGTGTATCGGGATAAAATATTTAGGCCTGACCATATTGAGCATTATCTTGAGTTCCTCCTGGCTTGCATGGCCGGAGACATGTATCTCGGACACCTTTTCATATATAACCTCTGCCCCGCGTCTGTAGAGGTGGTTCATCATGTTGGAGATTGCCTTTTCATGCCCCGGAATAAACTTAGAGGAAAGGATAACGGTATCGCCCCTCTGGACCTTTATCTGTTTATGGTCGTTCATTGCCATTCTGGTTAAAGCGCTCATTGGCTCGCCCTGACTGCCTGTAGTCAAGAGACAGGCCCTCTGCGGCGGGAGACTGTCAATTTCTCGCAAATCAACTATAAGCCCCTCCGGTGCCTTAAGATAGCCGAGTTCCCGCGCTATTCCCACATTGCCTACCATACTCCTGCCGTTAAGCATGACCTTTCTCCCAAATTTTTCCGCAACATCCATCACCTGCTGAATCCTGTGGATATTAGATGAAAAAGCGGCGACGATGATCCGCCCCTCGCTTTTACTGAATATCTCTTCAAAGGTTGTGCCCACATCCCTCTCGGACACTGTGTAGCCTTCCTTTTCCACATTCGTGGAATCAGAAAGCAGCAAGAGTACGCCCCTTTCACCATATTCTGAAAATCTGGCGTAATCCAGCACCTCTCCGTCAACCGGTGTCTGGTCAAGCTTAAAATCGCCGGTGTGGATTACAACACCAACAGGGGTTGTAATTGCAAGGCCTACACCGTCGGCAATTGAATGGCTTACCCTTATGAATTCTATCTCAAACGGGCCAATAGAAACCTTTCCACGGGGCGTGACAGTCTTAAACTCTGTCTCTTTATTAAGATTAAATTCCTCAAGTTTTTGCTTAATAAGACCAAGGGTAAGCGCTGTTCCATATATCGGCGCTTTTATGTCCCGCAGGACAAACGGCAGAGCGCCTGTATGGTCCTCGTGACCGTGTGTTATGAGAAAGGCCTTAACTTTCTCTCTGTTTTTTCTAAGGTAGGATATATCAGGGATGACTATGTCTATTCCGAGCATATAATCTTCAGGAAACATCAGGCCGCAGTCTATGACAATTATAGTATCATCATATTCAATAACCATCATATTGAGGCCTATTTCACCAAGACCGCCAAGCGGAATGACACGGAGGGAATTTTGCATAACTGTATTTTCCATATGACGGCAACAATACCACAACAGCAGTTAAGCGTCAAAAACTATCTTTTTCGTATTGACTTAACCTTTTTGTATATGCTAATTTTTAAAATCAAGTATACTTTTTTAAAGGCGGAGCAATGGCTGAAGATATCATAACAAATAATATTGAGGAATTAAAACACCTCATCCAGAAGAAGGATGATAAGGCTGTGACCGGTTTTATCTCTCATCTTCATCAATCTGATATCGCCAAACTTCTTACAAGTCTTGAAGATGAAGAAAAAACGGCGGTCTTCGGGCTGCTCCCCCCCGAAGCGGCTTCAAATGTGCTTTTGGAGGTAGATGAAAAGACAAGGGAAAAACTCATTGCGTCTATATCAAAGGCAGAGTTTACAGAGATAGTGGATGAGATGGCAACTGATGATGCCGCTGATGTGATTGCGGAACTCCCGCACGAAGAGGCAAAGACAGTCCTTGAAGGCATAGGCTGGGAAGAATCCGCAGAGGTTCGGAAGCTTCTTAAATATCCTGAGGATACTGCCGGCGGTATAATGCAGACCGAGATGGTGATGGTAAGCGAGGATGCTACCATTCAGGAGACCATAGAGCAGGTGCGGGCAAAAAGCGAGGGGATATCTAATATCCATAATGTCTTTGTTATAGATGACGCAGTTAGACTTATAGGGATTGTCCCTCTGGAAAAGCTGATCCTTACAAGACCGCATTTGCCGGTCAAAGATATTATGAATAATAAGCCGGTTAAGGTATTGGTTGATACAGACCAGGAAGAGGTTGCCAGGATATTTCAGAAATATGACCTTGTTACTCTGCCTGTTATAGACAAAGACGAAAGGCTTCTTGGCAGGATTACCATAGATGATGTCATGGATGTTATAGAGGAGGAGATATTTGAAGATTTTTATAAGATGGCTGGTCTTAATACCGAAGAAAGGGTTCTTGACCCGCCCGCAAGGTCTTTCAGGATGAGGTTTCCGTGGCTCCTTATAAACCTTGCAACGGCATTTCTTGCAGCGAGCGTTGTAAAGGTGTTTGAAAACACGATCCAGACGGTTGTTACGTTGGCGGTATTTATGCCGGTTGTCGCAGGAATGGGCGGGAATGCGGCAACACAGACAATTACAGTAGTTGTGAGGGGGCTTGCGCTTGGCGAGCTTGAATTCCGGCATGCAAAGAAGGTGCTTTTAAAAAATATTATGGTAGGGTTTGCAAATGGTGTTTTAACAGGCGCTGTAGGCGCGATAGCAGCCTATTTCATGGGTGTAAATTATATGATAGGCGTCCTCCTCTTTCTGGCAATGATTGTCAATCTTGTAATAGCGGGTTTCAGCGGAACCGTTATTCCTTTGATATTGAAATGGTATAAGGCAGATCCTGCTTTGTCAGCCTCGGTTTTTGTCACAACATGCACAGATGCAGGAGGTTTCTTTTCGTTTCTGGGGCTTGCGGCAGTATTTATTAAATATGGATTGCTTTAAAAGCAATTACGAATTGTCTATATGACCGGTCACTTTACTACAGAGGCTATTGTCTTAAGCTCAATGGATTACGGAGAATCTGATAAGATAGTAACGCTTTACACATTGGAATTTGGCAAGATTAAAGGCATAGCAAAGGGCGCCAAGCGGAGCAGAAAAAGATTTGTAAACAATCTTGAACCATTCTCATATATAAGGCTGTTGTTTTTCCAGAAACAGGGCAGGGATCTTGTAATGATAGAGCAGGCCGATATTATCAGAAGATTTGACAGCCTTCTCCTGGAGATAGACAGGATTGCCTTTGGAAGCTACTGTATTGAGCTGCTTAATGAGATGACGCCGGAAGGTCAAAAAAATAAAAAGGCCTTTGAACTCCTCCTAATATCTCTCATCATGCTTGATAAAGGGGCCAACATCAGAACCATTGTGGTGCTTTTTGAGATGAAACTTTTATCCATACTCGGGTATCACCCTCATCTTGATACATGTGTTGTATGTAAAAAGCCGGCCACAAGAGCCGGCGTTACTGAAACAAAGATATTTTTTTCCTCTGTTAGAAGTGGTATACTGTGCCTTAATTGCAAGGCGATGGAGAGGTCTCTTATTTCTGTTTCTCCAGGGACAATAAAATTTCTCATGCTGGCGGCAAAGACTGATGTTGACAAGTCTGACAGAATAACTATGCCAGGTTGGGCAGCAGAGGAATGCAAAAAGATTATGGATGATTTTCTAAGGTATCAGTTAGGCAAGGAGTTAAAGAGTAAAAGATTTTTGGAAAAAATACAGGTAATAGACTATAAGCGGTGACAACTATATATTTTCAGGACATAATAACAAATCTGCAGATATACTGGGCAAAAGAGGGATGTGTAATCTGCCAGCCGTATGATGTGGAAAAAGGCGCAGGGACATTCAATCCCGCCACATTTTTAAGGGTTCTTGGACCTAAGCCGTGGAAGGCTGCGTATGTGGAGCCGTCGCGGCGTCCCACAGACGGCCGTTACGGCGAAAATCCGAACAGGCTTCAGCACTATTATCAGTTTCAGGTTATCCTGAAGCCGTCTCCTGATGATATTCAGGACATATATCTGAAGAGCTTAAAAAAACTCGGCATAAATCCGTTAAAGCATGATATACGATTTGTTGAGGACGACTGGGAATCGCCTACACTGGGCGCATGGGGACTCGGCTGGGAGGTATGGCTTGACGGCATGGAGATAACACAGTTTACATATTTTCAGCAGGCAGGCGGCATGGAACTTAAGCCGGTTTCCGGCGAGATTACTTACGGCCTTGAGAGGATAGCGATGTATCTGCAGGGTGTTGACAACATCTTTGATATAGAGTGGGCAAAAGGGATTAAATACGGCAATGTCCATCACAGGGACGAGGTTGAGTATTCATTTTATAATTTTCAGGATGCTGATATAGATATGCTTTTTAAGCTGTTTGATATGTATGAGAAAGAGGCCTTAAGGCTTCTTGAGAAAAGTCTTGTGCTGCCCGCGTATGATTACTGCCTGAAAAGCTCCCATACATTCAATCTCCTTGACGCAAGAGGCGCCATAAGCGTGGCCGAGAGAACAAGGTTCATAGGAAGGGTGAGGGATATTGCAAAAAAATGCGCGGAGGGGTATTTAAAAAAAGGGTGAGGTTAAGAGTTTATTTTTATGCGTATTCAAGAAGCATACGACACAATAAAACAAGACCTTAAAGATGTGGATCTTGAGTTCAGGAAAAATCTTGACTCAGATGTCCACCTCATTAAAAAGGTCGGGGAATATGTCTTAAACAACGGAGGAAAGCGGTTGAGGCCGTCGCTTCTGCTCCTGTCCGCCAGACTTTGCGGCTATCAGGGCAGCCGCCACATACCGCTTGCCGCGGTCATAGAGTTTATCCACACAGCCACTCTGCTCCATGACGATGTTGTTGACAATGCCGGTATACGAAGGGGAAAGGCCGCCGCAAATACCCTCTGGGGAAGCGGCGCAAGCATCCTTATAGGCGATTTCCTTTTTTCCAAATCATTTTACCTTACAGTGGCTGATGGCGATTTAAATATCCTCAAGATCTTATCATCAACTACTACACGGATGGCAGAGGGCGAGGTCTTGCAGCTCCTTAAAGACAGCGATGTGGAAACCACAGAGAGCGATTACCTATCTGTTGTAACAAATAAAACCGCATCGCTTATATCTGTCGCATGTCAGATAGGGGCAATATTAGGAAAGGCGTCTGCAGAAAAAGAAAAAGCTCTTGCCGGATACGGCATGGATGTAGGCATAGCATTTCAATTGGTAGATGACTGTCTGGACTACACCTCAAGCAATGAGGAATTGGGCAAGGCAATTGGAAATGATCTGAAAGAGGGAAAAATAACGCTTCCGTTAATACATGTCATTAAAAATGCCGCAGCCTCAGAAAGGGAAGAGATACTGGCAGCTATAAAAGCCGGCGACCTTAAAAATTCGCAGCTTTCATCGGTAATCAGCTTAATCAATAAATATAAAGGAATAGATTATACCTTGAGCAGGGCAAGACAGCATGTGGAAAATGCAAAGGCCTGTCTTAATATATTTGAACCGAATGTTGAAAGGGCTGCGCTTATAGCCCTTGCGGATTATGTGGTGGAAAGAACATATTAAAACAGGTTAAGGTTTAGAATTCCCTCAATCTCAGCCTTAACCTTAGCCTATTATCTTATGACTCTTTCTGAAAAGGCAAAAAAGGTTTTAGACATCCTTGAGAAAGAATATCCAAATCCAAAAATCGCATTAAATTTCAAGACCCCCCTTGAACTCCTCATAGCAACAATACTTTCTGCGCAATGCACGGATGAAAGGGTAAACAAAACAACACCTGCCCTGTTTAAGAAATACAAAAAGACAAAAAACTATGCTGAGGCTGACCTGAAAGAACTGGAAGGCCATATCAGCTCTATAAATTTTTTTAGAAATAAAGCAAAAAATATCCAGGCCTGCTGTAAAAAGATTGCAAATGAGTTTGGAGGGGAGATTCCTGACACGTTGGAAAGGCTGATAACACTTCCCGGTATTGGCAGAAAGACAGCTAATATTGTCCTGGGGAGCGCATTTGGCCAAGATGCCATTGCAGTTGATACCCATGTAAAGCGCGTCTCCAACCGCATCGGCCTCGCCTCCTCTGATAATCCTGACAAGATTGAAGAGGAGCTCTGTAAGATTATTAACCGTAAGAGATGGACAAAAGCAACAAATCTTTTAATACATCATGGAAGGTATACATGTGTCGCAAAGAAACCGAAATGCGAAATATGCAAAATAAAGGATTACTGCAACTACTTTAAGGGTCCATGCGCATAAAGTTAAATTCTGGTGCCGAAGGGGGGACTCGAACCCCCACAGGTCGCCCCACTAGAACCTGAATCTAGCGCGTCTGCCATTCCGCCACTTCGGCATGAAAATCTTGTTGAACAACTCTTATTTTTAATCTATACTCAAATACTATTTATGTCAAGAAAATCATAAGGGGGTTTTATGAAATTTTTTATTGATACCGCAAATATTACGGAGATAAAGAAGGC
>JBBTFC010000116.1:0-8690 GCA_038042015.1 Deltaproteobacteria bacterium | reverse complement strand
ATGGATTTGGTTAGTCAGATTTTGGCCATTTATGAAAACTACGATTTTGCTACTGAAGTGATTGTCGCCAGCGTCAGACATCCTTTGCACGTTGTGGACGCAGCGCTTATGGGCGCGCATATAGCCACCATACCTTTTAAGGTCATAGAGCAACTGAGCAAACATCCTCTCACAGATATCGGCATTGAGAGGTTTCTGGAAGATTGGAAGAAGGTGCCGAAGAAATAGAGAACAAAAAAGAGATTCATTATGCAAAAACCCGCCTACCGCTGGTTCCGTATCGGCGATATAAACGCATTCTTCGGCCTCATGGGTGACAATATGAGCGACCTTGTTATCATGGCAGGGTTGCTTATCGGCATTTTCCAGTTTCCAGCGGACATTGTCCTTTTTAAGATGATACCAGGCACGGCTGTCGGCGTTCTCATTGGCGATCTTATTTATACCTGGATGGCCTTAAGGCTGGCAAAAAAGACAGGCCGCGACGATGTTACAGCAATGCCTCTTGGTATTGATACGCCTTCTACATTTGGGCTTACATTCGGAGTTATAGGCCCTGCATTTATTATGACAAAAGACGCCGTGCTCTCATGGAAGATAGCGATGGCAGTGGTAGTTGCAATGGGCATTGTAAAGCTCATCGGCGTATGGATAGGGCCATCCATAAGAAGGAATGTGCCAAGGGCAGGGCTTCTGGGTTCCATAGCGGCAGTGGCGCTTATGCTGATTGCCTTTATTCCTTCATTGGAGGTATTTGCCAATCCTATTGTTGGGCTTGTATCCTTCGGCATAATACTCATGACACTTATTGCAAAGGTGAGGTTTCCATTTAAACTCCCCGGCGCACTCGCGGCAGTTTTATTCGGCACAATAATTTTTTATCTCCTCTATCTTGTGGGTGTTATTCCGGCAGAAAAACTCCACCTCACTGATTCGGTAAGTTTTAATCTTTCATTTCCCTGGCCTACGCTTGGTTTTCTTGAAGGTCTGCCATATGTGCTTCAGTATCTTCCTGTTGCCATACCTTTTGCTATCGCTATAATTGTAGGCTCAGTGGATGTTACCGAGAGCGCCGCAATTGCAGGGGATGAATACGATACAAGGGATATTATTTTAACAGACGGAATTGCAACTATAATTGCAGGACTCTGCGGCGGGGTTGCTCAATCAACGCCTTACATCGGCCATCCCGCATACAAAGATATGGGCGGCAGGGCAGGATATACATTTGCAACTGCGATCTTTATCGGCATCGGCGGGGTTTTGGGGTATCTCTCATTTTTTGTGAACCTGCTTCCAAAGGCGGCTGTTGCGCCGATATTGCTTTTTATAGGCATGGAGATAACCGCACAGGCATTTGAGGCAACACCCAAAAGGCATGCAAAGGCAGTTGCATTTGCGTTTATGCCTGTGATAGCTGATTTGCTTTTAATAGAGATGGGCTCACTCTTGGGCAATCTTGGGAAAAAGGCTGTTGATTTAACAGGCGGGTTTGCCGAGACATATAACTCGATATTGGTACTGGCCAACGGTTTTATCATATCTTCCATGATATGGGGCGCGGCCATTGCATATATCATAGACCACAAACTCCACACAGCTGCATTCTATTTCTTTGCAGCGGCAATACTGTCCCTATTCGGCATAATCCATTCGCCTCTGGAAAACGGCGGCCTGTTCCTGCCATGGCAGACAAACTCATCAGCGCCAATAGCCTTATTTGCAGGCTATCTTGCAACAGGCCTGATGCTGAATTATGTGGACTTTCACAATAAGAGGTTTGGCGGGTAAATTACATGCGTATAATCTACGGTATAAATCCACTGACGGAGGCCTTAAAATCCCATCCCGAATATTTTAAAGACATACTAATTGCGCATGGCAGGACCGGCCATGAGGTTGAAAAAATAATAAAACTTGCCGGGCAGCACAGTATCAAATACAGGATAGTTCAGAAAGGGGATATTGAAAGCCTTGCCGGGACTTTACACCATCAAGGTGTTGCCGCTATTCTGTCTGAATTAAAATACGCAGATGTTGAGGATATATTGGAGAGATGGAGGTTGTCTGAAGAAAAGGCTATTATTCTTATCCTTGACTGCATCCAGGATCCGCAGAATCTTGGTTCGTTAATCAGGACAGCCAATGCAGCAGCCGTTCACGGTGTAATTATTCCAAAAGACAGGGCAACAGAGGTTACTCCAACAGTTGTAAAGGCATCTGCGGGCGCGATAGAGCATATCTTGATTAGCCGTGTAACCAATATTGCGGATACAATAACAAAGCTCAAAAATACCGGCATCTGGGTTATAGGCATAGAGGCAGACGGTAAAGAAGATATCTACTCGTTTGATATGGATACAGACCTTGCGATTGTAATAGGGAGCGAAGGCAAGGGCATAAGACGTCTTGTCAAAGAAAAATGCGATGTATGTCTTTCTATACCGATGAAAGGAAATATCTCGTCCTTAAATGCCTCTGTTGCCGGAGGGGTAGCGCTTTTTGAGGTGTTGAGAAGAAGGCGTAAAAGATAATAGAATAGCCGTAAGTTTTTCCTTCAGTTTTGCCAGCGCCTTTCCCCTGTGGCTTATGCGGTTTTTTATATCAGGCGGGAGTTCTGCCATAGTCTTTCCATATTCTGGAACATAGAATAGCGGGTCATAGCCAAAACCGCCAAGGCCCTTAGGCTCAAGGGATATAAAGCCATTGCAGCTTCCATCAACTGTTTCTTCCTCTCCTAAAGGAAAAACAATTGCAATAACACATTTGTAATGTGCGCATCTTTTTTTAAGGGGAATGTCTTTTAATTCCAGGAGCAGTTTTTTATTGTTTTCCTCATCTGTAGCATTTCCCCCTGCATAGCGGGCAGACAATATTCCCGGCCTTTTGTCCAGAACATCCACCTCAATCCCTGAGTCATCGGCAAGGGCAGGGATGTTTAAATATCGGGATACAAACCTTGCCTTTTTTAACGCATTTTCTTTAAAGGTTTTTCCATCTTCACTTATAGAAGGGACTTCAGTAAAATCATTAAGAGAGAGCATATCTAAATCCAAGCCTCTAAGAATCTCTTTAATCTCCTTAACCTTCCCCATATTTCTGGTCGCAAGCACTATCTTCATAAAATGGACATATTCAATAGCTACTACTGTTATTTATGCTATATACGTTAGCCAGTCCGCGTATTTTTTATCTTTCCCTTTGACGGTATTGAAAAATGTCTCCTGAATCGCCTTTGTTGCTGCTCCCGGTTTTCCTTGGCCAATTTTTCTATTATCCACCTCGCGGATAGGCGTTATCTCTGCGGCAGTGCCTGTGAAAAATGCCTCGTCTGCTGTGTAGAGTTCATCGCGGCTGAATCTGCCTTCAAGCACAGTGATGCCTTTGTCTTTTGCAATTTTTATGACAGAATCTCTGGTAATTCCTTTTAAAACAGATGTTAAAGGCGTAGTTTTTAAAATGCCATCTTTTACAATAAAGATATTTTCTCCGCTTCCCTCTGACACATAACCGTCTGTGTCAAGCAGCAGGGCTTCATCATAGCCATTAGCGAAAACTTCACGTTTGGCAAGTATAGAATTTACATAGTTTCCCACAACCTTTGCCTTTGTCATTCCCACATTGACATGGTGTCTTGTAAAAGAGGATATTTTTACACGAATACCTTCCTTGAGCCCTTTTTCACCGAGGTATGCGCCCCAATTCCATGCAGCGATGGATACCTTGACAGGGTTTTCCTTTGGATAGATGCCCATACTGCCTTCAGCCAGATAAACCAATGGCCTTATGTAGCCTTCCTTCAAATCATTGATTTTCAGGGTTTCAATGATGGCCTTGTTTATCTCATCCCGTGTAAATGGTATGTCAATCTGCATTATATGGGCTGATTCAAACAGCCTGTTTGTATGTTCCTTGAGCCTGAATACCGCAGATTTTCCGTTCTCACATTTGTAGCACCGGATGCCTTCAAATACACCGAGGCCGTAATGCAACGTATGCGTCAGGATATGCACATTAGCATCATCCCAGTTCACGAATTTTCCATGCATCCAGATTTTTTTTGTCTTTTCCACAGTATGCTCCTTGTTATAGATTATTAAAAACTAATTTCTCTTATCTGACAGCCACCGGTTCTCCAATCTGTATCTTTGCCTTGCCGATGACTATGCCCTCTCTCGTTACCACTATTTCATTGTCTCTGTTTGCAGCATAATTCTTGTTAAAGGTTATGATCTTGTTTCCGTTTCCAAATTCATTGCCGGAGAAATTTACTTTTACACCGGCATTTCCATTGACGTTGGTCTTCACATCTATAATCTCCAGGGTGTCCTTTGCTGTAACCGATATGGTGTCTCCATTGGCATACCACCTCTTGCCGCCCTGACCCTGTTTCACCACTATATAGTTCAATTTCGGCTCTTCCATATTAATAAAGACCTCACCTAACTTTTTATCCTTATAACTTATTGCAATAGTATACTCAAGACCCTTTCCGTCCCTTGAATATTTCAGCCAAAGGTCTTTTGCCGTATGGATGGCATAGCCTCTGTCTTCTCCGGTGTTTTTTATTTTATTGCCGACAAAGCCGAGAAAATTTACATTCAGGTCATTTGCATTAACCCCTTCCGCAACAACGTCCAGAATTTTCATCTTATCGCCTTTAATAATCCTGAGATGCTCTTCATGAGAAAGAACCTGCCGCAGGCCGTTTACCTCAACGATAAGATATTTGAATTTGGAGGATTGTGGCACAGGCTTCCAGCCTGTGATGACAGGCAAGATGTCTGTCCCACCAGGAGAAGGAGCAAGCCCCTCCCCTGCAACTTCCGAACTCATAACTGAAATTGTTATCTCTCCGCAGGGGAAACTATCTTTTCTTACCATGGCCTTTGTTGCAGCATTTATCTCAAATTCTTTGTTCAGATCATTTGCTGTGCCTATATTAAGTATATCAACGCTCAAGCCGCGTTCATAATTGGCCTCTATCTGGGAGATTTTTATCCTGTCCCCTTTTCTTAATTTAATCTCATCTCCGTCTCTCGCCATGATATTTTGAGTTCCATTTACGGATAGTATGACATATTTAAGCCTCGGCGGGTCCAGCGCCACCCTGGGGTTCTCCGGTATGATACCGAACTCGTCCATAAAGACGTTGATGACCATAGTCTGCATCCTGACCTTTGCCTCAATGTCCTTTATCTCTTTGGATGTCTCTATGCCGAACGCAGGTATCCCATAGGTGGAGAGGGCGTGAAAACTGGCGGATTTTCTCTGTTCGGCATGTTGGGTGCTTTTCTCAAATGTCCTGTGATTGTTAAATCTGAAATGGTATTGCTGATTATCTATTATTTTATTTACATGCTCTGCTATCTTTCTTGCTATGTCCCCGAGAGGGATGTTTGCCCCTTTTTCCTTTGAATAATATATGTCTGCGTCCGCAATTATAGATTGGCCGAACCTCATGGGGTTTTTCAGGCCGCTCTCATAGCTTTCTCTAAAAAAGCCGGAACCCTCATGCAGATTGAGAAAAAAATCGCTCTGGCTCATCAGGCCTTTGAGTATCTCTACAATCTTGTCTTCATAATATTCCTTGCTGTTTGTAATAGCAAACCTCCGGTTCATGTCCCAGTTGATAGCCCTTTTATGCTCTATGATGGAAAAAAAATTAGCGCGCGGCACAACAATCAGATTCCCCTTGCGAAGGGCCATATCCGCATACAAGTCTGCCGACAGATAGCCCCCCGGCTCATCCCCCTGTATGCCGCCTACTATCATAAGGGTTTTTCCTTTTTCTGCTCCGTATACCTTGTAGATATTCAGCTCATATTCGGTATCTTTAAAGTAAACCTCGTGCAGGGTTTTGCAAAATCCATTGCCGGCAAGAAATATGAAAAAAAAGGCTGCTCCGAATGCATACATGGCTTTTCTTTTTAAATTTTTCACAGGCCCGCCTCCTTTTTAATAAGGAGCTCCCCATCCGCTGAAAATACAAACACATTTACCGCCTTTAGAACGCTATCCATAGAAAGAGGAAATATCTGTTCCATATGCTTTTGCCATTTTATAGAAAATCTATCGCCCTTTTTGAAATCAACAGGGCTGCCGTCTTCTATTTCTATACCTTCGGGAAAAGAGAAATATATCCCTCCATAATCTCCAACCATAAAAATATAACCTTGTAAACTCTCTCCCGTGTTATTTGCCTTGACCAAATCAAAGCTGACTACAACTTTGCCGCCATCTTTTTTAACCTGAAAACCATTCAAGGAGGCCGGTTCAATTATTTCAGCCGTCTTTGTTTTTACCGAAGGGACAGCAATTGGATCTATTTTGCCCGCCTGCGCCTCTGTATCCGCTACCCTTCCTTGCAAGGAATTTTTCTCGGCGGCTACGGAGGCAAGTTCATTGAGCAACCTGCTTTTTTCAACATATAGCTTAAGGGAAAAGGCCGCAGAAGTTATTAAAACAAGTATTAAAATAAAAAGACCGATTATGAGCAATACCAGACTTTTTAGAGAAAATTCTACAGTGCGCGCCTTTCCCGCGTTATCTGTAAAATATATTATTGTTATCGTCTGTTTCATTGAACTATTCGTGGCTGCCCCTGAATGTTTCTATCATGGGAAGGAAATTTTTTATGAAGCAGCAATTCGCCTGTTCTTGAATAAACCAGAACTGTAACATGGTCAACATCCTTTTCGCTAAACTCCCCGTTTACAATCTTAAAACGTCTTATTGAAAACCACTCGCCTTTTCTAAAATCCATGGGATTGCCCTCTTCAAGCGTCATTGGCGGATATGCTGTGTGGCGAATCTCATTGTCGTTTTTGTTTGCAGCTACAATTACCACCCTTCCTGATATCATTTGCTGTTCCATTGTTTTATTTATCAGCTTGAATTTGACCTTATTTGCAGTCCTTTCTTTATCAATTGCAAAGTCTTCTATATCTACAAGGGGCCTGCCCTTGAATGTTTCTATCAGGGGTGTTTTTGATAAAACAGTTCCGTCAGGGGGTAGTGTCGTTTTTGCTGTTGTCCCATTGGAATAAACCGGCTTTAAAGTTTCGGTCTTTGCCACTTTATTATAGGCAGCATATCTTTTTGCGACCTCTGCCGGCCTTTGTGTCGGCAAAGGGCTCCATTCTTCTCCAATTATCTTCCATTCCCCGATAGAGGCATTCGGGGACAGGGCCGCATGTTCATTAACAAGATAGAGCCTCTTTATTCCCATGCTTGTCAGCCTGTCATTTTTATAGCGCTGCGCAAATGAGATAACCATATGATTATTATGACGAAGGATTTTGATGTCTGACAAGGAGACATTTATATATTTATATTGCCGGTTAAGACTCTCTTTATATTTTCTCCATCTTTCAAAATCCATACCATTTGTTCTGAAATTTTTTGAATACGTATCCATATAACGGTTAATGTCTTTTTTCTGCCAGCCGGTCTGCCACTTTTCAATCAGGCGCTCAATTTCCCTGCGGGTGTTCGCTATATTTTCATCGCTGTCATATTCAATCTTGTCCACGATGATCATCGGCGTTGTCTGGAGTTTTATATATTCCGCAAGCTCAAGGATGTCTTCATTTGCGGCTACAACACAGCCCCGTGTATCATACGGTTTTAAAGGCCGATCCGGTTGATCGGTTGCATGAAACCAGATGCCGTTTCCTTTTTTATGCAGAGTGGCATCTATGAAATTCGGATAATTTATCGGCATGGCCATTACGCCGTATTCAGGCAGCAGTTCCCTGTCATCCTTAACCACTGTAAAAAAATAAACCCCTTCAGGAGTTTTACGGTCCCCGCTCCTGCCCTTGTCCCCTTGATTCCGGCCTGTAGTAACCTGAAAGGTTTTTATCAATTTATGATATTTATCGTAGAGATATAGTTTTTGGGTTGATTTTTCCACAAGTATTGCGTAATCCCAAAGCCCTATAAAATAAAAAGGGATAGTAGTTTGCAGAGATGTATCAGATATGCGGCCATTGATAGGATTAGTGTTTTGTAGATTACCGTTAGTCGGTCCGGCAGACTCACGAAGAGGTTGCGCCGCTGCTCCTGCCCCGGAAGAAGGGGTTTTTGCGAGGGAGCTTATCTGATTATTATCAGAAAAAACATATCCCGCATTGCCTGCCATCCAAAACAGGACGAGGCCTATTCTGACCACTGACCACTGACCACTATCTTTCAACCTACAGCGCCTCCATTTTTCGACCTTCCGCCCCTGCGCCAAGTGTATGTCCGCCTTTCTTCTCACCCATCTCGCATGTCCCTTCAAATATCACGCCTTCGCCAATAATGAGGTTGGTTGTCCTGATATTCCCAAACAGCTTGCCAGGCGCTCTTATTTCTACCCTGCTTTTTCCCTCTATGTTTCCCCTAAACTCGCCGCTTATAATAGCTGTGTCTACCACTGCCTTTGCTTCTATAAGCGCGCCCTCGCCTACAATAAGGGTTCCATTTATTGCGTCAACCTCGCCGTTAAATTTCCCGTCAATTCTGACAGAGCCCTCAAACACAAGCTTTCCGGTAATAGCCACATCCTTTCCGATGAATCCGTTCATCTGCATGTCCCCTTTTTTCTTGTCCTTTTCGCCAAACATGATTTCCTCCCTTTTTTTTGGTTCCTCAAACCTGAAGGTTTGAGTTACATAAACACTGTAACTCAAGGCTTTAGCCTT
>JBBTFC010000115.1:2567-11639 GCA_038042015.1 Deltaproteobacteria bacterium | reverse complement strand
TACGGCGGTTCGTGTTTTCCCAAGGATATCCAGGCAATTATAAGAACCGCGGGTGAATACGGCTATGAGATGAAGATACTGAAAGCTGTTGAAGAGGTTAATAATAGACAGAAAGGCATAATCGTTGAGAAGATACTGGGGCATTTCAATAAAGGCGCTAATAATAAACAGCAGGCAAAGCCCCTCTCAGGAAAGGTCATTGGCGTATGGGGGTTGTCATTCAAGCCGAGAACCGATGATATGAGGGAGGCGCCCTCCATAACAATAATAAATAAGCTCCTTGAGGCAGGCGCAAAGATAAAGGCGCATGACCCAGAGGCAATGGATGAGGCGAGAAAGGTCTTTGGCAATAGGATTGAATATATTCAAGACAACTATGAGGTTGTGAAAGGCGCCGACGCCCTTGTAGTTATCACAGAATGGAATGAGTTCAGAAGACCCAACTTTGAGAAGATGAAGGGGCATATGAAGACGCCTGTAATATTTGACGGCAGAAATATATATGACCCTAAAGAGATGAGGAATATGGGTTTTACATATTATGGAATAGGCAGGGTGTAATGCGCATATTAGTGACAGGCGGCGCTGGTTTTATAGGCTCGCACCTTTGTGAAAGGCTTTTGAGCGAGGGTCACGAGGTGCTTTGTCTGGATAATTTTTTCACAGGCTCAAAGAATAATATAACCCGCCTTATGGATAATTACAGATTTGAGCTTATAAGACATGACATTATAGAGCCAATCCTATTGGAGGTTGACCAGATATATAATCTTGCCTGTCCTGCCTCGCCGGTGCATTATCAGTATAATCCTGTAAAGACAACAAAGACAAGCGTAATGGGGGCGATAAATATGCTCGGCCTTGCAAAAAGGGTAAGGGCAAGGATTTTACAGGCATCCACATCAGAGGTTTACGGCGATCCAAAGGTCAGCCCGCAAAAGGAGGAGTACTGGGGAAATGTGAACTGCATAGGGATAAGGAGCTGTTATGATGAAGGGAAAAGGGTTGCAGAGACCCTTATGATGGACTATCACAGGCAAAACAGGGTGGACATACGGATAGTCAGGATATTCAATACCTACGGCCCGAGGATGGCGCTGATGGACGGAAGGGTGGTAAGTAATTTCATAGTGCAGGCATTGAAGAACGAAGATATTACAGTTTACGGCGACGGCAGTCAGACCCGCTCGTTCTGCTATGTTTATGATTTGGTTGATGGGATTGTAAGAATGATGAATAAGAACAGTTTTACAGGCCCTGTAAACCTCGGCAACCCTGACGAATATACCATACTTGATTTCGCAAAGAAGATAAAAGAATTTACCGGCACAAAGGCAAAGATTGTATTCAAACCCCTTCCGCAGGATGACCCGATGCAGAGAAGGCCTGATATAACCCTTGCGAGAGAGAAGCTGGATTGGGAGCCGAAGATAAGTTTAAATGAAGGGTTGAGCAAAACCGTGGAGTATTTTAAAGGCAGATTGCAGGCAATGGATGAGGGGCGCTAAGAGGCAAAATGCGTATACTTGTAACAGGCGGTGCTGGTTTTATCGGCTCTCATGTGGTTGATGCGTATATCAATGCAGGGCATGAAGTAACCGTTGTTGATGACCTTTCCACAGGCAAGCCGGAGAATATTAACCCAAAGGCGCGGTTTTTAAAGCTGGATATCGGAGCAGGAGAATTAAGGGATTTATTTAAGGATGAAGAGTTTGATGCTGTAAACCATCATGCGGCCCAGATGGATGTTAGAAAATCAGTTGTAGATCCTATATTGGACGCCAGAATAAATATAATAGGCACATTGAACCTCCTTGAGAATTGTGTAAGGGGCAGAGTAAAGGGTTTTATATTTGCCTCCACGGGCGGGGCAATATACGGAGAGCAGAAAGAATTTCCAGCGAAAGAATCACATCCTACAAATCCCTTAAGCCCTTACGGCATAGCAAAGCTTGCCTGTGAGCACTATCTCTCTTTTTATAAAAATACGCACGGCCTGAATTCAACTATTCTAAGATACGCCAATGTGTACGGGCCAAGGCAAGACCCTCATGGGGAGGCTGGTGTTGTGGCTATCTTTACCAGGAAACTCCTTAAAGGCGAACAGCCTTTGATAAACGGCGATGGAATGCAGACAAGGGATTTTGTGTATGTTGGAGATGTTGTAAGGGCTAATTGCCTTGCATTGTCTCATAACGATGGAGGGGTTTTTAATATAGGCACAGGAAGGGAAGTCCATATAAAGAAGTTGTTTAAAGAGCTTGTTAATATTGTTGGCGTCAATGTTGGAGAAGGATACGGCCCCCCAAAGAGCGGGGAGCAGAAAAGAAGTGTAATTGACTTTGAAAAGGCAAAAAAGGAGTTTGGCTGGTCGCCTCAGGTATTTCTTGAGGCGGGATTAAGGCATACTGTAGATTATTTTAAGGAAGCAGGTTCTTAACCTCTCAACCTTTAACCTGTATTTATTATGCCTCTTGCGCAGTGATATCTTTGGACTCCTCCTCAAAAAGCATGCCCATATCCAGCCCCTTTGTCAACGGATCAATAGGGGCTACAATTGTAGGGGCGCTGTCTCCGGCAGATAAATCCATTTCATAAGGTTTATCCATCTGTTTTCCGTCTCCTCCGAATACGACCTTAACCGTAGGGCGCAGGCTGTTACCCGGATTTGCCTTTATTACTATGGCGACATCATTTGTAGAGAGCCGTACAACCGTTCCTATCGGGTAAAAGCCGACCATGCCTATAAATGCCTTTAGGGTATTGGGGTCAAAGTGTTTGCCGGACAGACTGTTCATAACCTTTATTGTCTCCACAGGATGGTGTGGCTTTTGATAAACCCTTAACGTTGTCAGGGCGTCATACGCATCTGCAATGGTTACTATCAGGCTCAGCGGATGCAGCGGCGATTCCGTGCGCGGATAGCCTGAATGGTCATAACGTATGTGATGTTCAAGTATAAGACGACCGACAAGTTTTGCAATGTCATCCATCTTTTCTATTATCCTTGCGCCGAGCACAGGGTGCTGTTTTACTGTTTCCCATTCTTCGCCGGAGAGCCCGGCGGGTTTTTTGATAATATCTTCTGCGACGCCGGTTTTCCCCACATCATGCAGCAAAGCGGCGATGCCTACGATATGCAGGTCTGACTTATTGTAGTTCATATGCTGCGCAAGGGAAATGGCAAGTATGCTTACATTTACACAATGGTTAAAAAGGTAATTGTCATAATTCTTTATCATTGTTAGTCCCATCATGGCGCTTCTATTTGTAAGGACAAGTTCTGTTATCTCATCGGTTACCCTTATTATCTCTTTACTCTGCGGTATCTTGCCCATCCGTACCTGGTTCATGGTATCTTTTACTACAGTTACCGCATCATTGTAAGCTTCCAATATGCTTCGTTTTGATATGGACTTAACGCTGATATGTAAGATATTTTTGGCTGATAGCGTATTCTGAAGTTCTTTGCCTTTTAATGTGTCATCTCCTGACAGGATGTCTATAAAACCAAAAAACTCCTTTTGCATCAGGCCTTTTTCAAAGATTATACCCTCAATCTCGCGCTCTTTTATCTGATGAATAAATTCTCCAAGGTTTTTTTCAGCGTCCATAAGGGGCGTTTCCTCAAATACAATAACTCCCTTTACCATGCCTATAAATATCTTATTATTTGTTTTGAGGAGTTCTGAAATGACCTGATATGCCTTTGCCATTGGAGCAGCTATGGCAGGATGGCCCGCAGGATAGAGTTTCTTGCCCTTTATAGCGCTGTTGATGCTTTTGAGTATGGCATCTATTTTTTCAAGGTCTATGTCCGGCATCTATTTTATCCCTTCCATGGCCTTTTTGCAGGCAATATGAACGATACCCTTTGAGGTCCGGGACACTTCTTCCAGTAAATCTATTGCATCTTTTCCGCCGATCCTTCCAAGTGAGATGGCCGCAACAGACCTTACCTCGTCATTTTGTTTTTTGCCCCAGAAAACCTTTTTCTGTAACAGATTTTTAAGGATAGCTGTTGCGCTCTTGCCGCCGATTATGCCAAGCGACCTCGCCGCCTCTTTTCTAAGCTCTATGTCTTCATTAAAGAAATCTCTCTTCAGCGCAAAATCACCAAGAGGCTCCACGGCCGCCGGGTCTTTCAACACCCCCAGAGATATGATGACCTGAAACTTAAGAGCGGCATTATCCTCAAGAAGCCTTTCCAAAAGGAATGCTGTGCTTTCGTTTGACGGTATTTTTGCAACAGCCTTCAAAACCTCTTTTTTTATCCTGACATCTTTATGGCCAAAGGCCGTTTTTATGGCCTCTAAAGACCGTGGGGATCCTATCTCCCCCAAAAGCGATACCATCTGCCTTACCACAAACCATCTTTCATCATCAAGACATTTTTCTGCCTCAATCCTTACCATTTCTCCGAACATTATGAGCGCATTAAATATCTGGCGTCTGGAATACGCTTCATCTCTATCAACAAGTGAAGTCAAGAGTTGTTTCATTGCCTCCTCGCCTGAGAGGAGGAGTATTTGCTGAATCTCTTTTCGCCTTTCCTCGTGGCGGCTGCAAAGCCTTGTTATCATATAGCCTATCATATCAGAATGGAGCAGCCCCTTTAAGCAGAGAGAGGCAATATCCTTTTGTTCAGGGAGACGGCGGCTTCCCGGTCCGGAATGGGCGGTTAGTGTAATGATCACAGGGAAAAGCCCTTCCATGTTTTTTTCTTCCTGCAAAGGCTTTATTTTTTCCATTATCTTATGCGCAATAGTCTTATAGAGCATTGTATTTTCTTCTTTCTCCAATTTGTCAAGCAAAACCTCAACCGTTTCCTCGCTTTCTTCAACTGCCTTAATCTGCTCCTCCATGGTATGGATAACCTCTTCTTCCTTCGGCGCCGATTCTTCTGTGGTTTCTTCTTTCTGGCCTGCCTCCAGCTCCTCCTTCTTTTTAGCCTCTTCAATCTCTATTACTTTTTTGCGGATATCTGCATAGTTCATTTCATTAAGCTCTATGCCTTTAATCTCCTTGATTAAAAGCAGCTTTTCAAGGCCGCCTGCCTTTTTTAGACTATCCGTATCCATCTTTAGAATAGAGAGGAAGTCCTTCCATTCCTTAAGTGTTGCGTCCTGTGTAAAATTAATCTCCCGCACCCTCTTAAAAAACATGTCTTTTGCCAATGCCTCAAGGGATTTACGGCCTTTGCCTATCGCAAATTTTCCCTCCATAAAGCCTGTCCGCTCTATTAGCCATTTTATATACCCCTTTTCATTTATAGCATCTTTTAAAAGATTAAAGGTCTTTTCAATAAATGCCTCAAGGTTGGGATGGCCTTCCGGATAGAAGCCGATAGCCTTGACAGTCTTGGCAAATTCTATTAGGATGGTTTCAGTTGTTAAAGGACCAGACATAGGGAAGAGAAGAGAAAATTCTGTTTTTCCTCCTGATATTTCTTAGTTATAATAACAGAAAAGGCTTAATTGTCAATTATAGAAATAAGACACCATGTCACCAGGTCACAAGTCACAAGTTGCAAGACTAAAAACTCAAGACTGATGACTTGGTATCTTGTGACCTGGTGACCTTGATACTGATACTATGGCCAAACTTCGCACCCAATATACATGCCAGTCCTGCGGTTTTAAATCCCCGAAATGGATGGGGAAGTGTCCGGACTGCAATCAGTGGAACTCCTTTGTGGAAGAAAGGTTGTTTGAGGAGAAGAGGGGGTTAAAGGTCTTTGAAGGCGGCTCTTCCCCGCAGCCCATTACAACCCTTGAGGTGAAGGAAGAGGACAGGCTTAAGACAGGTATAGGGGAGTTAGACAGGGTTCTTGGCGGCGGCATTGTCCTTGGCTCAGCTATACTGATAGGAGGGGACCCCGGCATAGGCAAGTCAACATTGATGCTTCAGGCAATGGGAAAGATTGCAGATAGCGGCCATAAGGTTTTATATGTCTCTGGTGAGGAATCTCCCAAACAGACAAAGATAAGAGCTGAGAGGCTCGGTGTAACATCAGGAAATCTTTTTATATATGCAGAGAATACATTGGAAAGGATACTTGACAGCGTAAAAAAACTTAAGCCGGGTATTGTAATAATAGATTCCATTCAAACCATATATACACAGACACTTGAGTCATCGCCGGGCAGCGTCAGTCAGGTCAGAGAGACATCATCTCAATTGATATTCAATGCCAAGGGTATGGACATGCCGATCTTTCTTGTGGGTCATGTGACAAAGGACGGCTCTATTGCAGGGCCGAGGGTCCTTGAGCATATGGTTGATACTGTGCTCTATTTTGAGGGCGACAGGGGGCATCAGTTCAGGATATTAAGGGCTGTAAAAAACCGCTTTGGCTCTGTGATGGAGATAGGGGTTTTCGAGATGCAGGACAAAGGGCTTTTTGAGGTTGCAAACCCTTCCGCCCTTTTCCTTGCAGAGAGGCCTCAAAATGCGTCAGGGTCTGCTGTTGTATCCAGCCTTGAAGGCACCAGGCCCATCCTCGTGGAGATTCAGTCTCTTGTATGTCCGACCATATTCGGGATTCCAAAAAGAACAGTGGTTGGGGTTGATTACAACAGGGTTTCTCTGCTTGTGGCTGTGCTTGAAAAAAAGGGCGGGCTTAACATTACAAACCACGATATATTTCTCAAGGTGACGGGCGGGATAAGGCTTGAAGAGCCTGCCATAGACCTCGGCATAATAGCTTCTCTTGCATCAAACTTTCTTGACAAAGCTATAGCGCAGAAGACGGTGGTGTTTGGAGAAGTGGGACTGGCAGGCGAGGTGCGGGGGATAAGCCAGGCAGAGCCTCGTATCAATGAGGCGGAAAAATTAGGTTTTGATAGATGCATCCTTCCAAAAGAGAATCTGACAAAGATAAAGAATGTAGGGGCGAACGGCCGTTCGCCCCTACAGCTTGTTGGCGTAACATCAGTTAAGGAGATGATGGATGAGTTGTTTTAGAAGTCAGGAGTCAAGAATGAAGTGGTCAGTGGCCGGTGGTCAGTGGTCAGAAGGATTTAAAACTAAAAAAATCCTTTTCGTATTTTTCTTCTTACTGATCACTGGCCACTGTTCACTGACCACTGTAGTTACCGCCCATGAATCCCGTCCCTTTCTCACCGATAAAGACCAGTTCAACTACGCCATGTTTCTTTATAAGCAGGGACATTATGCTGTTAGCGCAAGGGAATTTGGCAGGGTGATAGAATATTTTCCGGGAAGTCCCGTTACTCCGCAGGCTCAATACATGATTGGCGATGCGTATCTGAACGCATCCCTGTATAAAGAGGCTAAAAACCAATTTGAGCAGTTCATGAAAAATTTCCCTGCTAATGAACTTAAAGAAGAAGCATTGTTAAAGTTGGGGATTGCCAAAAATAGGTTAAAAGAGGCTGTCCTTTTTTCTATCCCTAAACTTCCGATAATAAAAATTCCTTCTGCGTCTTTACATCAAGAGGAAAGGGCAATCCGGGCTGTTCAGGTTGCCCTTTTTGAAGGAAAGGATTATAAAGAGGTTGACAGCGAGATAGATGCTTTGAAGGCTGCCGGTATAGATACTATCATCCTGAGGGTTTTCCATAACAAGGGAGACCGGTTTTATCCATTTATTATAAAGCCAAAAAACCGGGGCGCCCATCCGCAGGATGGGTCGGGGGTCTATTTTAAAACCAAAGAGTCCCCTGTAATTGAGGATATATTAGGCGCTGTTCTGGATATGGCGCATAAAAAGGGGTTGAAGGTGTTTGCGTGGATGACGACAAAATATGCTGACTATGGATTGGAAGATAGAAAAGACCTTCATTGCAAGGAGTATGACTTTCATACAAAAGGTATTATCCCATGCAGAGGGCTTGACCTTTTCAACGAAAGGGCTGTTTACCATCTGGAAAGGCTCTTTAGCGACCTTGCAGAATACCCTGTTGACGGTGTGCTCTTTCAGGATGATCTTGTCTTGAAACATAACGAGGGCTTTGGGCTTTATGCGGAGAGGATGTTTGAAAAAGATAACGGGAGGAGGCTTGCAGCAGATGAATTGTACAGCAATGTGTCGGAAAACGGCGGTGGAGGATATACTGCCGGCTATACCGATGAATTCTGGAGATGGGCGGCATGGAAAAATAAAAGGCTGCTCCATGTTGCAAAAAGGATTAGGGCTGCTGTAAAAAACAAAAGGCCGGATGTAAAATTTGCAATAAATCTGATGTATGAGAGCGTTTCAAATCCCCCTTATGCAATGGCGTGGCTTTCCCAGAGTCTTGACGAGGCTGTAAAACTGGATTTTGATTATTACGCAATAATGGCATATCACCGGCAGATGCAGGGAGAGTTAAAAAGAGAGCTTTATGAAATACACGGCCTGATAGAAAAGATGACAATGGAGGCTGTCAGGAAGGTTTCCGAGCCGCAAAAGGTTCTTATGAAACTTCAGACGATTAACTGGAACACCTCGCAGCCGTTGCCGGAACAGGAGGTGGTAGGCCTTTTAAGAAAGCTGAAAGAGGTTGATAATATAAGCATTGCTGTGGCGCCTTACAGGAGAGATTTCCCATTTGGGGAATTAGCTGACCGAAAGAAAATCACACAATTATTGAGGTAAACCCCCGCATTATTTTCTGTGTAGGGGCTAACCCATGTGTTCGCCCAGAAATTTTTAATTTCAATTTTTAATTTTCAATTGACAATTAAAAATTTTCGTGTATATTACATAACCCATTATGGCGAACTCTAAGAAAAACAAACTAAAGACAAAGGCAAAGAAGGCTGTAAGAAAACAAAAGGCAGCGGCTTCTGTAGCAAAACCCGCAAAAATAAAAAAGGCTAAGGTTAAACCAGTCAAACAAAAAGCGGGGGTAAAAAAATCGAGAAAGAATCCCGGCACACGGGCTGCCCAAAAACCTGATAAACCAAGGGCGAAAGACTCTTTTAGAAAAATGATGATTAAAAAGCTCCTCAAGGTCAAGGCGGATCTTTTGGCAGAGGTGTCTGACAAGGTAAAGAATGAAAGCAATTCCCTTAAATTTGAGATCGGGGATATTTATGACATTGCAAGCAGCGAGCGGGAGAGGG
>JBBTFC010000115.1:0-2467 GCA_038042015.1 Deltaproteobacteria bacterium | reverse complement strand
CTTAAATTTGAGATCGGGGATATTTATGACATTGCAAGCAGCGAGCGGGAGAGGGAGTTAACCCTCATGCTCGGCGACAGGGACAGAGAAAAGCTGGTTGAAACGGAAGAGGCCATTGAGAGGATTAAAAATAAAACTTACGGGATTTGTGATGAGTGCGGCGAGCCGATAGGGGAGGCAAGGCTTATGGCCATGCCGTTTACAAAGGTTTGCATAGACTGTAAATCAAAGGACGAAAAAGAAAAAGGCGCCAGAAAACGTTATGAGGAAGAACCCGGGCTGGCTATACTGGAAAAAACAGAGGCTGAAGAAGAAGAGTTTTGAAACCAACCACAACTGCAATTTTAGCAACCATCCTTGTTTTGTCAATCATTGCGTTATCCGTTTATAACAAGAAGCCCGTTGAGATAAAATACAGCAGGGTCCTCATGGGGACCGTTGTAGATATTACCATTATCGGAGACGATGAGGCACGGCTTAATTCTGCGGCGGAAGCTGCATTTGCTGAGATTAAAAGACTCGAAGGTCTGATGAGTCATTACAAAGAAGACAGCGATGTGGGAAGGATAAATGCGGCTGCTGGAAAAGAGGCAGCGCATGTTTCTATTGAAACCTTTGAGGTAATAGAGGCGGCTTTAGAGGTTTCTCGTTTGAGCAGCGGCGCATTTGATGTAACAATGGGTGTTCTTGGAAAGGTCTGGCATTTTACCAAAGACGATGGAAGAACCATGATGCCGCCTTCCAAAGAAGAGGTTAAAACAATCCTCCAGCTTGTAGATTACAGGCAGATAATTCTTGATAAAGAACACAGCGCTGTCAAACTGGCAAAAAAAGGCATGAAGATAAATCTTGGCGGTGTTGCGAAAGGGTATATTACCGGCAGGGCAGCAGAGGTATTAAAGAAAAACGGTATTAAAAAAGGCATTATCCATGCAGGCGGAGATATGGTGGTATTTAATGAGACAGATTCTCCGCGGCTTATCGGCATTCAAGACCCGCGCAACAAAGATAAGATGATTGGAACTATAAAAATTTCTAATGCCGCAATTGCCTCGTCAGGAGATTATGAGAGGTTTTTTATAAAGGATGGAAAAAGATATCATCACATCATGGACCCCTCCACAGGTTTTCCGGCGGATAAATCTATGGCTGTAACAATAGCGGCGAAAAACCCGACCTTTGCAGACGCCTTATCAACAGCAGTATTTGTTATGGGGCCTATAGATGGCATGAAGCTGATTGAGGGACTGCCTGATGTGGAAGGATTAATAATCAGCGCGGATGGAAAGATAACAGTATCCTCCGGATTAAAGGTGAATCTTTGACTTCCTGTCCGCCCTCTTTATTATACCCTCTATATAGTCCAGCAAATCCAACCCATTAAATGGTTTTGTCATGTATTTGCAGTTATTTTCTTTAAAAAATGATATTGTCTCATCTGTTGGATTGCCGGTCAGGAATAATACCCTATCCTTTAGCTCAGGCAGATCCTCTTTGATTGCGCGGTAAAAACTTATGCCGTCCATTTCCGGCATATTCACATCCGTAATTATCAGGTCATAGCTGTTCCTGCGAAGCATTTGCAGCGCATGTTTCCCATGCTCAGCCAGGTCAACAGCATAGTCTGCCCATGACAATATCTCGGCCAACAGCAATCTTACAGTTCGCTCATCATCAACAATAAGAAGTCTCTTTTTAGTCATAGCGGCAGTAACATATAACTACTGGTTATTTATGTCAAGCTAAAAATAACTCAAAATGACTCATAGTATTTGTTTATTATAACGGCTTGTTATAGTATTTTAAAATGAAAGATAATATCGTTGGAGATAACATAAGACGAATAAGGGAGAGTTTAAAACTTACACAGGAAGAGTTAGCCTTAAGATGCGATTTAACTCAGGGTTATATAAACTTTCTGGAAAATGGGAAAAGGGGTTATACTAAAAAGTCTCTGGCAAATATTACGAAGGCCTTGGACATCCATATCTCACAGTTATTTGAAGAGAAAGGTGTCCGAAACTATGTTGCTGAACCTTCTGCAACATACGGGAAAAGAAGCCATATTTATGATGAGATAATTGCCCTGCTGGACAAGCTTCCGAATAATGTGGTGGAGCATTATAGGGCGCTTCTCATGGCCGAGATCGGGATAAGGGCTAAAGAAAAAGGACGATAGCTGTGGAGATAAGGCTTTAGGGAGAAATATATAACGCCTTTTGATAAACTCCAAAGTGTTACCGAATTAGTGAGATAGTACACATAATCACTTTGCAATAAAAGCGGACATTATCACTTTGCAACAACATACTCTTTTTTTAAGCCTTGACAAAATAGGGACAAATAGAGTAGGATGCGGCAATTATAATATTTGGCGCATAATGATAGGGTGTTTGCCCACAGGAGGATTCGTTGAAAAAGATAATATTCATAGAGCCAAAACCGCCGGATTTTCATATATTCAGCA
>JBBTFC010000114.1:6582-11436 GCA_038042015.1 Deltaproteobacteria bacterium | reverse complement strand
CTGAACGACGGGAATGGTGGCTGGCCAATGGGCTGGGCGGATATGCGGCAGGAACATTAGCTTGGACATTGACCTTGCCGGTAGCAGCTATTCTCAGCGCTGCTATTTATTTGGCATTAAAATAATCTTAAGGGGGATAACCATGGAAGAATTTGATTTGACTATAATCGGCGGAGGTGTGGGCGGCCTGGTTGCGGCAAGCGGGGCAAGTCAGTTCGGGGCAAAGGTAGCCTTAATAGAAAAGGAGAGTTTGGGGGGAGATTGTCTCCATTATGGCTGTGTGCCCACAAAGACCCTTGTCCATTCTGCAAGGCTTATTTCACTTATGCGCAGGGCTACGGAGTTTGGTCTGAACCCTGTGAAGGTGGATTTTTAATTCAGGAAGATAATGGAGCATATGCGTGAGGTGCAAAGGAAGGTAGGGGAGCATGACGACCCTAAACGTTTTGAGAAGATGGGGATAAAATTATTTTTTGGAAAGGGAGGGTTTAAGGATACCCGAACATTTGAGGTAAACGGCACAGACATAAAAAGCAGAAAATTTCTTATTGCCACCGGTTCCAGACCTGTAAAATTGCCGATCCCGGGTCTGGACAAAGTAGATACCCTGGACAATATTAAGATATTGGCGCTCAATCGCCTTCCTGAGTCACTTCTGGTAATGGGTGCGGGACCAATCGGCATGGAATTTGCCCAGGTTTTTAAGCGGTTTGGGTCAAAGGTAACAGTAATTGAGAAGGCAGGTCAGATCCTTCCGAGGGAAGAAAAGGAGATATCAGATAGATTAGAAGGGATATTAAAGAGGGAAGGTATGGAAATCATTACCTGCGTTGAGACCAAAAGGGTAGAACAGTCTGGGAATAAAAAGATTGTTGTGGCTGGGTGCAGCGGTAAAGAGAAGAGATTTGAGGCAGATGAACTTCTTATTGCCATAGGAAGGGCGCCGAATATTGAAGGACTGAACCTTGACAAGATAGGGATTCAGACGACCTCAAAAGGGATTGTAGTTGATGATACCCTGAAAACTACAGTCTCCAATATCTGGGCATGCGGTGATGTTACGGGAATGTTTCCGTTTACCCATATGGCGGAATATGAGGCCGGCATAGTAATAGGAAATGCACTCTTTCCATTTGTAAACAGAAAGATGGATAAGACAGTAGTTCCATGGACAACCTTTACTGATCCGGAACTTGCCCGTGTAGGTTTGACAGAGGATGAGGCAAGAAAGGAATATGGGGATATCAAGGTTTACAGATACCCCTTCTCCGAACATGACCGCGCAATCATAGATGGAGAGACAGAGGGGCTGATCAAACTTATCTGTGACAAGAAAGGTAAAATATTAGGCGCCCATATCCTCGGTGTGGGCGCTGGAGATCTGATCAATGAATATATCTTTGCCATGAAGAATAATCTTCCGGTGCAGAAGATATCACAAACTGTCCATATCTATCCAACAATGGGGCAGGTAGTAAAGAGGGGAGCAGATCAGTATTATAAGGAAAAGCTATTCTCCGGCTGGTTTCCAAAGGTGGCAAGGTTTTTAATGAAATTTAAATAAAAAGAGGGAGAACAGATGAAATTAATAGAGAAAATGGTAGATGTAAGGAAAAATAAGATAAAGGTTATTCAGATAAATCTTGGAAATAAATGCAATCTGCAATGCTCCCATTGCCATATCGGGGGTTCTCCGGAAGGAAACAGAAATATGGATTCCGATACAGCCATGAGGGTCAGCAAAAGATTAATTGAGACAGATATCAAAGATATTGAATTCACCGGCGGCGCGCCGGAATTAAACCCTAATCTGAGACTCTTTATTGAAAATCTCTCCATCCATAATAAAAATCTTGTGGTGCGGACTAACCTGACTGTTCTCGACTCACCTGCCTATTCCCTTTACATGGATCTATATAAAAAATATAAGGTGAAGGTCATTGCCTCTCTGCCCGACATATTTCCTGATACTACTGATAAGCAAAGAGGAAAGGGTGTTTTCCAAAAGAGTATAAATGTCCTGAATAGACTTAATGCGATTGGTTACGGGAGAGACGGCCTGTTATTAGACCTCGTGTATAATCCGGTAGGAGATTATCTGCCGCCTGACCAAAATGAGATTGAGAACAATTATAAAAGGTTATTGAAAGAGAGATATGACATCACCTTTAACAATCTTATACCAATTGTTAACTCGCCCATTAAGAGATTTAAGGAATCTCTTCAACAGACAGGCAGGTTAGAAGAATATCTGAAACTACTTAAAAAGAGTTACAACCCTGCCACAATAAATAAGCTAATGTGCAGGAATCTGATTTCTATTGATTATAGGGGTTATGTCTATGACTGCGATTTTAATCTGGCATTAGGTATGAAGACTAAAGGTTATGAAGACAGGAAATTCTGGGAGATAGACCTGCCCAATTTTAATCAGGAGATCGCCTTTGGGCAGCATTGTTATGCCTGTACTGTTAATATGGGGAGCTCTTGCCATGGTGTTTTGATAAAAGAGGAGGAATCCAGGCCAATGGGATTTGTTATGAAAGAAAATGTAAAGAGATATTATGGTGAAGAGTTGCAAAAGACCTCTGACTTAAAGACAGGGGCATGCTGCAGCGCCGCTCTCGTCCCTGATTATATTAAAGATGCCCTTATACTGATAAATGATGAAATAAAGTCTAAATATTACGGATGCGGTTCACCTATCCCGCTTTGTGTTGAAGGTTTAAAGGTGGTGGATATGGGCTGTGGTACCGGCAGGGATAGTTATGTTATGTCAAAACTTGTAGGAAAAAACGGGTTTGTTTATGGTATTGATATGACGGAAAATCAGATAAGTATCGCCAGAAGATATATTAAAGAACAAACCGATAGATTCGGATACAAAAAGCCGAATATAGAGTTTATCCTCGATAATATGGAAAGTATTACAAAGCGCCTTAAAGGGGAATCAATAGATCTGGTAATCTCCAATTGTGTGATAAATCTGTCTGAGGATAAAGAGGCTGTCCTGAAGGCAATATTTAATGTCTTAAAATGGGGAGGGGAATTATATTTTTCCGATGTCTATGCAGACAGGAGGCCGCCTGATGGGATAAGGAGAGACCCGCTCCTTTTTGCCGAGTGTCTGGGAGGGGCTTTGTATTACAAGGATTTTGTGCGGATAGCAAGGATATCCGGTTTCACTGATACACGCATCATATCTCAAATGGAGATTCCTATTACAAATCCAGCGATCAGTAATCTCGTAGGCAATGTCAGATTCTATTCTATAACCTATCGCCTCTGGAAATTGAAAGGGCTTGAAGATGCCTGCGAGGATTACGGGCATATGGCCGTCTATAAAGGCGGAATCCCTGCATCACCGTTCCGGTTTGAACTTGACGGCTCCCATATTTTTTATACAAACAAACCTGAACGGGTATGCGGTAATACTGCGCTGATGTTATCCAAGACAAGATTTGGCAGATATTTTGAGATAATCGGTGATTTAAAGGAACACTTCGGAGAATTCAAGGAATGCGGCGCCTTAGATAAATCTGAGAACAACAATAAAAATAGTAGCGCTCGTAGGGGATGTTGTTAGACTTATCTGATTAGATACCACTTGCCTAAAGGGACTGATTTCAGTAAGATTAGCAATGCGCAGATAGCAGAGATAGAGTCTCTGATAAACAATCGCATTAGAGGAGACAGATGTGTATTCATTCAATGTCGTAGAATTCTTTGTAAAGGGCGGGATATTCATGTATCCGATAACCCTTTGCTCAATTATATCTCTCGGTATATTTATGGAAAGACTCTGGAATGTAAGACGGAAAAAGATTATACCAAACACCTTTCTTGAAAAGGTAGAGGCATTTCTTAAAAACAACAAAACAGGAGAGGCAGTCGGATATTGTGAAAGCCATAATTCTCCAATAGCAAGGATACTCCATACAGGTATAAAAAACCGTGAAAGAAGCAGAGAGACTTTAAAGGGTGTGATGGAGGAGGCAGGGAGAAAGGAGACAGTCAGGCTGTTTAAAAATGTTGAGGCGCTTTCAACCATTGCAAGCATATCCACACTTCTTGGCTTATTGGGCACAATATCAGGCATGATAAAGATTTTTGCTGTCATATCACATGAGGCTATAGTAAATCCTACAGCGCTTGCAGGCGGCATATCAGAGGCGCTCAATACAACAGCATACGGACTTACTGTGGCAATACCTACAATCATATTTTATAAATATCTTTACTCAAGAGTGCAGGCATTGATTTTATCAATGGAAGAATCATCTCTTTATATTCTGGATATTTTGAAAATGGAATAACATGCATTTTAAGAGACCTGAAAGACATGACATAGGACTGGATATGACGCCGATTATTGATGTGGTGTTTAATCTCCTCATATTCTTTGCATTATCATTCAATTTCGGCATAACCCCCGGCATTCAGGTAAGACTTCCTGCTGCAAAAGGGGATGTATTAAAACATGAGAAAAAAGAGGTCATTGTGGTTGTAAAAAAAGACGGCAGTATATATCTTGAGCAGAAAAAGATAATCCTTTCAGACCTTCTGCCTGAACTTAGAAATGTCTTTCGCACAAATCCTGATATATCACTCATAATACAGGGCGATGAAGAGGCTTTGTACGGCAAGGTTGTAAGGATCATGGACTCGGCAAAAAGGGCAGGTATTACAAAGATTGCAGTTGCAACAAGACCTGAGGATGTGTTATAAAAAAAGAAAGGAGGTGATACCGATGAGTATTTCAAAGACAGTTGTTGCAGTGTTTTTTTTAGTTTCGCTCATTACAGTTCCTGCCATGGCAGATGAAAAGAAAGAGACAAAAAATCCATGTGGCAT
>JBBTFC010000114.1:0-6482 GCA_038042015.1 Deltaproteobacteria bacterium | reverse complement strand
GATATTATAAAACCTGTCAGGTATGGAATTTTAGTCGGTCTTCTTGGCCTTACCTTTGGCATCGGCTGGGTATTCTATCTTGTGCTTGGCCACGAGAGCATACACAAGAGTTTTGAAAAAAGGGCTGTTGAAAGAAAAGAGCCGCATAGCCTTATTCAGCTATTAGAACCCGGTAATGCTCATGCCCACGGGCCAGAGAAAGTAAAACCCCGGCAACAAGACGAGCATGCGGATATGGTGAAGCAAGGGGATCATATGATGCCAATCTCGGAAGAAGATAAATCTAAGAATACTATAGAATCGGCGCATGACAGCCCTATTATGGAACTTGCCCATGAGAGACTCCGAAGGGGGCATATCCATGGTATGGGGTTGGGTCTTGTTACCATCGCAATATCTTTCATTCTTGCGTTTACCGGCGCGCCTGACAGGATAAAAACCATAGCCCCTGTCCTTGCGGGGATTGGCGGGATTATCTACCCCTTTGCATGGATTGTAATGGGCTACAGGACACCGGGCATTGGGTCTGAGGCAGCAGCGGCATCTGTGAGAATGATTGCCGGGATAGGGACTGCCCTTGTGCTTCTTGGAATTTTTACAGCAGGGGTTTTTCTTTTAAAAGATATTTTCCAAAAAAGATGACAAGAGTGAAGCCTGTTAAGGAAATAGAGATGACCGGGTCTTAATTTAAGAAAACTCCTCTATCTTTATTCCCAGTTCCTTTATCTTCTTTCTCAAGGTATTCCTGTTTATCCCTAAAAGCTCTGCTGTTTTGACCTGATTGCCGCCGGTCTTTTTTAGGACAAGCCTTATGAGCGGCCTTTCCATGAAAGGGACTATAGTTGCATAGAGTTCATGTTTTCCCTTTACATCAATACTGTTTATGAAGCCCTCCAGCCTGTTGTATATGATATCCTCAAGAGATTCCTTATTCTGTTTTTTCTGCGGAAGAGCAAGGTCGTCAGACGACAGCACAGGATTGGGAGAGAGGATAACAGCCCTTCTCAGGATATTTTCAAGTTCCCTCACATTGCCCGGCCATAAATATGCCTTAATCGCTTCCGCTGCCTTTGGCGACAATGTTCTCGGTTCAATCCCCATCTCCTCCTGAAATCTCTGCAAGAAATATTCAGCAAGGAGCAGTATATCCTCTTTCCTGTTTCGGAGAGGCGGCAGCTTTATAACTACGACATTCAGTCTATACAGCAAGTCTTCCCTGAATCTCTTTTCTTCAACAGCCTTTTCAATATCCTGATGTGTTGCCGCTATTATTCGCACATCCACCTTTATCGGCTGCTTGCCTCCAACCCTGTAAAATTCCTGTCCCTGTATCGCCCTCAGGAGTTTGCTCTGCAGGTCAAGGGGCATGTCGCCAATTTCATCAAGAAACAGTGTTCCATTATTCGCAAGCTCAAACTTCCCCAGTCTTGTCTCCACTGCGCCGGTAAATGCGCCCTTTTCATAGCCAAAGAGCTCGCTCTCCATCAGTTCCTTTGGTATGGCCGCTGAGTTAACGGCAATAAATGGCCCTTCATTTCTTGGAGAGTTTGTATGGATGAGTTTTGCAACAAGCTCTTTTCCTGTGCCGCTTTCGCCCTGAATAATAACCGGAACATCCTTTGGAGCAATTTTTCCCACTGTCTTGAATACATCCTGTACGGCCTTGCCCTTGCCGACAAATGTTACCTCGCTCGCCCATTTTTCCTTTAGTCTATCCTTAAGGTTTGAGACCTCATCTTTTAATTTTCTATATTCAAGCGCCCTGTCAACGATTATCTCAAGTTCGCCTATATCAAATGGCTTTGTTATGTAGTCAAATGCGCCGCCTTTCATGGCCTCTATGGCATTTTTCATAGTCCCCTGGGCTGTCATTATAATGATTGGAATTTTTAATCCGGCAGTTCTTATCTCTTTTAATACATCCAGGCCGTCTTTCTCAGGCATCCTTATATCCATTATTGCAACAGAAAAATCCTGTGACTTCAGCATTTCAAGGGCGGTCTTGCCGTCACGCGCCTCTGCTGTGTCTATCTTCTTGTCCTTGAACATTTGCTGAAGGACCCACAAGATGCTTTCATCATCATCTGCTATCAGAACCTTTTTTTTCATTTTTAACTCCAAATTCACAACTGCTTTTCCGCTATTGGCAGAAATATTGAAATGGCAGTCCCTTTCCCGGGATTACTGTCTATTTTGAAGAAGCCTCCGTGTTCCTTGATAATCCTGAATGACAAGGCAAGGCCAAGTCCGCTCCCCTTAGCCTTTGTTGTAAAAAACGGCGTGAATATCTTCTCCATGTTTTCCTTTGATATGCCGCAGCCATTGTCCTTTATCTCCACAGAGGCCATTTTAGCAGCCCTGTATCCTTCCTCAACAAGGTGAAAGTCTGTAAGCATTCTGGTATTTACCATTATTTCGCCATTTTTATCAACTGCCTCAGTAGAGTTTTTTATAAGGTTTAAAAATACCTGAATCAGATGTTCTTTATCTCCTAAAACCTGCGGAAGGCTCGGGTCATAACTTTTTATAAGATGCGCTGCCTTACCCTCTGTCATGGTGTTCCCAAGCAATATAACCGTATCTAAAACTTCATGGATATTGATAGGCAGGGGTTTTATCCTTCGAGGATTTGCAAAGTCCAGAACCTCTTCAAGGATATTGTTCAATCTGTCAACCTCTCTTATAATAATGTCCGTATATTCGGTCAACCCCGTTTCCCTAACCTTTCTTGACAAAAGCTGGGCAGCGCCCCGGATGCCGCCGAGCGGATTTTTAACCTCATGGGCAATGCCTGCGGCAAATGTGCCGAGAAAGGCAAGTCTGTCCTTTCTTACAGATTCCTCCTTAATGGATTTTATGCCTGAAAGGTCTCTTAAAAGCGCGACCGCCCCTATTATTGCGCCATTCGGGTCAAGCACAGTTGATGTAGTCACGCGCACAGGCGCCATCCCTCCCATTCTCTGACTGATTATATTTTCATGCTCTATAAAGACCTTGCCTTCGTTTAAGGTCTTCTCCAGCATGTCTGTAAGCCATGTATCTTTTGAAAAGATGTCTTTTAACGGCCTCCCGATGGTTAATACCCTTGACAGTCCTGAAATCCTTTCAGCGGCTTGGTTATAGACAGTAATAAGCCTTCCTGCATCTATCCCTATAACCCCTTCACCAAGGTATTCTATGATATTTTCACAGATATTTGTCTGTTCCATCTTCCTACTCCCTACCGTCTACCGTTTTTCTAAATCCCATCTTAGATGTCATCTCTATAAGCGTTCCTCTGACATCGCCGAATAATATTAAATCTTTTGCTGTAGCTTGAATTGGTATAAGCCCTTTTGTGAATCGCACCTCCAGCTTTCCGGTCTGCGAGCCGAAAAGTTCCTTGTCTATTACTATGTCGGCAAGATAATCTACTTCCGCAGGGTCAGGGTTTATCCTTGCAGCCTTTTCCTTATTTGTGGCAATTTTCACATATATGGTTGATATGCCCTTACGCGGGAAAGTAGGGACATGGAATTCCTTTCCCTCTTCTATCGGACCATAAACGCCGAATCTGAAATTATAAAAACCTGTAAGCGGATCGTCGTAATACCCGCGTGTGGGCAGGGGTTCTTCCACCTCCTTGCCCTCTTGTCCGCTGCCCCAGCTTTTCCATCTGTAAGTCCTTTTATTGTAATCCACTATGGTGTAGCCCTCCCTTACCTTGTCTCCTATATGGATAATCTTTTCAACCTTCGTTGTCCGGAGCCTTCTGCCTTCTTCCCATTCTTCAGCATATGTAGTATAGATGTCCTTTCTGTATTTTGTGATAAAACCTATAAATCCCGTTGTCTCTGCCTGAAGCGTTATCTTGTAATTACCCTCGCTCAGACGGTGAATGCCTATCTTGCCGGTTGCGGCCTTCTTAAACCACCAGAAGCCTATATTGTAGGTAAATTCTTCGCCGTCAAAATATTCGCCGATGGTTGTTTGTTTTTTGATAATGTCAGAGCTAACAGAATTTGCTGAGCCTGACGGAAGGATATAAATGAATGCGCCAAGAAGAAAAAAGGGAATAAGCTTGATAAAAAATGACCTTCTAACCGGGTTCATGCAATATCTTTATCAAAAACAGCATCAAAAGGCAAGGAGGCATCCGCCTCAGGCGGAGGCGGAACGTAGAAATAAGCTTGTATGTTTAATGCGATTTTTGATAATATCGGAAAATTGAATGAGGGTAAAAATGATAGCAAAGGTGTTTAGCGGAGCGGTTTTAGGCATAGATGCGTATATTGTAGAGGTTGAGGTGGATACTGCCTTTGGCCTTCCTATCTTTTCCACAGTCGGTCTGCCGGACAATGCTGTGAAAGAGAGCAAGGACAGGGTAAGGGCAGCCTTGAAGAATTCAGGATATGAATTTCCCGCAAAACATATAACAGTGAACCTTGCGCCTGCGGATGTTAAAAAGGAGGGGACAACATTTGATCTGCCGGTAAGCATCGGGATTCTATCTGCTGAAGGGATTGTAAAAAAGGAAAGACTGTCTGATTATATGATCTTAGGCGAGCTCTCTCTGGACGGAAGGGTGAAACCTGTAAAAGGCGTCCTTCCAATGGCTGTTGCCGCAAAGAGGGAGGGTTTTAAAGGCATAATCCTTCCAAAGGAAAATGCCGAAGAGGCTGCCCTTGTGGATGGCATAGAAGTCCTTGGCATAGAAAATCTTTCACAGCTTGTGGAGTTTTTAAATGGCAATATTGAAATCCATGCTTGCAGGATAGATATTGAAACATATTTTAAAACTGATGGAGAATCGCACGTTGATTTGAATGAGGTAAAAGGCCAGGAACATGTAAAAAGGGCGCTGGAGATTGCGGCGGCAGGCGGCCACAATCTCCTTATGATAGGACCTCCTGGTTCAGGCAAAACCATGCTTGCCAGGCGTATGCCGACTGTCCTGCCGGACATGACATTGGATGAGGCAATAGAGACGACAAAGATTCACAGTGTCGCAGGACTTTTGGACGGGAAAAAGGCTTTAGTGACAACAAGGCCGTTTAGAAATCCGCATCATACAATCTCAGATGCAGGTTTGATCGGCGGCTCCCGCATCCCGAAGCCCGGCGAGGTTTCCCTTGCCCATAACGGCATATTATTTTTGGATGAACTGCCTGAGTTTAAAAAGAATGTGCTTGAGGTATTAAGGCAGCCACTTGAGGACGGCAGGGTTACAATATCGAGGGCAGCCATCTCCCTTACCTATCCATCCGGTTTTATACTGATTGCCGCTATGAACCCGTGTCCCTGCGGCTTTCTCGGAGACCCACATAAGGAATGCCATTGCACGTCGATGCAGATTCAAAAATACAGGTCAAAAATTTCAGGGCCGCTCATGGACAGGATTGATATCCACTGCGATGTGCCTGCTGTGCGGTTCAAGGAGCTTTCATCTGATGCAAGCGGTGAATCCTCAAAGGATATAAAAATAAGAGTAGACAGGGCAAGAAAGATTCAGACAGAGCGGTTTGCAGGCTATCCTAAACATGAAGGCAGAAGGCTTTATTCCAACAGCCAGATGGCAGGACGTCATATAAAAAAGTTTTGCGGGATAGATGATGATGGCAAAAGGCTTCTGGAAATGGCTGTGGACAAACTTGGCTTGTCAGCGAGGGCATATACCAGGATATTAAAAGTTGCGCGGACAATAGCTGATATGGAGGGCGAGGAGCGGATAAAATCTCACCATCTTTCAGAGGCGATACAGTACAGGAGTCTGGACAGGGGGATGATATAAGGATAGTTGACCGTCTTTAAATAAATCTGTCACCTTTTCTTGCCTTTTCTTGTTATCCGAGAGATCTTAATGGTGATGGAAAAGTCGATGTGTGGGATGACACGTTATGGTTTTTTGGTAGAAGACTTTGGGATATAATCTCCCCCTTGGGTATGCCATACCCGCCAGGTTATGACGATGCAGGTCCCGGGACTAATGATCCTATATGGGGCGGTGATGATGCTATATAGATTTGTTTAGGCAGGAGAAAATTATGACCAGAAAAGAAGGAAATGATGACTATATTGTTTTATATGAAGGCGCGAAGCTATCTAGAAATCAAGCAAACAGGGTTGGATTAGGAATTATATTTGGAATTATAGGCATTTTTATTTCAGTTCATACTCCAATGACAAAAATTAAATTGCTATCTTATACTTTTATAGCACTTCTTTCTGTAATTGGCTATTGTTTCGGATTTAAACTCTTCAAAAATAAAAGGAAAGAATAGGGAAAAGGGGGTAAAGTGTCCTGTCCGCCCGTCCTCAAGCCCCCTTCACAGGTCCCCCGGCAGCTTAGCCCTGCAGCCACGAGGTAGTCGATGTTGTAGATGATCCTGCCTTCCGACCTGACCGCGGCTGCTTTCCCCAGCCGCAGCACGCTCCGAAGCGCGCACCACATTCTATGCCGCCCAGCGCCTAGCTGGGCCGTCTCTACTACGACTGCGTGACCG
>JBBTFC010000113.1:8215-8736 GCA_038042015.1 Deltaproteobacteria bacterium | reverse complement strand
TCCACTTCCCAATATTCTCAGAGAAATATAGAGAAATAACGAAAGGTGAAAAATATGAAACTCAAAACCACCACAATCATCGGCGACAGCCGGAATATAAGCGAACTCAAGGATGATAGCGTTCATCTTGTCGTTACCTCACCGCCTTATTGGCAGCTCAAAGACTATGGAAACAGCAATCAGCTTGGGTTTTTAGCTCGTTCCCAAGCCCCAGCTTGGGAACGCAATTGCCTGTGAAGCTCCAGCTTCGTATTGAAATATGAGATCACGTTACAAAATATCGGATAGCCATGAGGATGCTCTGTATTTTACAACATCCTCGATTGTCGAATGGATTCCCGTATTCACATGCAATGACCATTTTGAAATCATTATGCGCTCGCTCAATTTTTATTGTAAGGAAAAAAGGATTAAGTTGTATGCCTATGTGATCATGGAAAACCATCTACATCTGATTGTCTCTGGGAGTCAATTGTCGGAGGTAATGAAATCATTTAAAAGTTATACATCCAGAGAGCTTA
>JBBTFC010000113.1:4739-8205 GCA_038042015.1 Deltaproteobacteria bacterium | reverse complement strand
CGAAAACATGAAAATGAAAAACAGGACATGGATGTTGAACCAGTTTGCCTATTTCAAAAAAAGATATAAGACAGAGAGTTCTTATCAGATATGGCAGGAAGGTTATCATCCGCAGATGATAGGCGATGAAAAGATGTTGATGCAGAAGATTGAATATATCCATGCGAATCCTGTGCGCCGTGGCTATGTTGAAAAGCCTGAATATTGGAAATACTCAAGCGCCGGTTATTTTCTTGCGCATAGGGCCGGTTTGGTTGAAGTTGATGAATTGAGGTTTTGAAGCCGGGGCTTCAGGGGCAGTTGCGTTCCCAAGCTGGAGCTTGGGAACGAGAGTATGAAGGGTGTAAGGAAGGAGAAGTAAAGAGTATGGTATTCAATATTTGATTGACTTTTTAAAGCAATAATTAAGAATAGAGGGAGTGTTCCTTATTAATATGACTGAACAGAAAAAACAAAAGGCTATTTATCACTATGAGCAGACGGAACTTCCATTCGGTCAGGTAAATGACAATGTGGAATTCTATCTCGTGGAACAGGGCAAGGAAGAAGAGGCCTTGAAGAAGTTTTTCAAATAGGAGCGCAAGCTCGCACGTCAGTGGCACAGGCTTCCAGCCTGTGATGACAGGCAAGATGCCTGTCCCACCACGGGAGGGGACAAGCCCCTCCCCTACAAAAGGATAGGTATTTTCAGGTGAACATTAAAGAACTAAAAAAGCTTTGGATGGAACTCGAGGAAATTCCTGTTGATGCTAATGATTGTATTGAACGGGATTTTTATATCTGGGAAAAGAAAACAGATAAGTTTCATATTTGGCATTGGTTTGATGAAAAATTACCTCACGGGATTGCAGAATGGTTAGTTTAATGAGGGATATAACCTTTCAACAACCTCACTTATTAACCCAGTCAGCGCTATCATGACCCAATACGACCTCTACAAACTCCTCAAGGAAGAACTCGGCAACGGTTCGTCAGACCTTGTTACAAGGCAGTCTGGTCAGACTATACGGGAGCGCATTGAGCGGGATATTGTCAAAGAGAAAGATGGGGAGATTATCAGCCTTGATTTTTCAAAGATAGGCGTTATTGACTATTCCTGCGCATATGAGATTGTAGTAAAGCTTGTCTCACGGCTTTTAAGCGGCGAATACGGCGACAGGTATATCATCCTTAGCGGCCTTAACGAAAACCAGCGGGAAAATATTGAAGTGGCCCTTGAGCGAAAAGAGCTTGCAGTCATGGCGCAAATGAGAGACAAAGAAAAAGTTCTTATAGGGAACCTGAATAAATATCTCAAGGATACTTTGAATCTAATTGCAAAGAAAGGAAATATAACTGCAAAAGAATTATCGGAAAAAATGAACCTTGAAGCTAATGCCAGCGGCATGAGGTTGTTAAATCTTTATAAGAAGAAACTTGTGAAACGAAGCGAGGCGGTTCAGGACGGGGGGAAGGTTTGGGCATATGAGAGAATTTAGGAGGAGAAAAAACAAATGAACATGGCAAGAATAAAAGATATGTATGCTAAAGCATGGCAAAAAACAAAGGAACTCAAGACGCTAATCATATTTCTTATCATCACAAATATCGTCTTTTTGCTTTTTGGCCAATGGATGATAGCCACAGGCGTACCCGGCGCTGTTGAATTTAAAAATGAGTTTTTAAAACAGCTTCCTGAAATGGGCTATCTGAAGCCCCTTACAGGTCCCCTGGCGCCGTATCTTCCATTGAAGATAGCGTATACATTTTTGTTTAACCTCACGGTCGGCGCGCTCCTGTCAACCACAATCCCTGGCATTATCTTCTTTCTTCCTTATATTGTAACAGTATTCAGGGCATGGGTTGTGGGGGTAATATTTTACGGGGCAACAACCACTCCTCTGCACTTTGTGGTCTTTTACGGCACATTTGTTCTGGAATTCGGCGGATATGTCTTTTCATCCGCAGCAGGCATGAACATCGGCCTTGCCATATTAAACCCTGCATGGAAGGGTAAAGAGACACGGCTTCTATCATTCAAGTCTGCTGTAAATGACGCTGCCCTGTTATTTGTCCTTGCTGCAACCCTTTTATTATTAGGGGCAGTGTGGGAGATGAGCTGGCTGCATTTCTTTGGACTTCATGCCGAAAAACTCCTATTATCCGATATTTCTCTTGGATAACCAGCCTAAATATGCTATAAACGGTCTATATTATCGTGAAAATTATGCAGAATAGCGAAAAAAGGCTTGCACTTGCCTCGTCTTCTCCCAGGAGGAAACAGCTTCTTGAAGAAATCGGCTTGAAATTCGATATATTTCCCGCTGATATTGACGAAGATATAAAAGAAGGAGAGTCGCCAGAGGAACATACGTTAAGGCTCGCAGAAAAAAAGGCTAAAACAGTTGCCCAAAAGATAAAAAACGGCTGGATAATCGGAGCAGATACAATAGTATTTATTGATAACCGCATAATCGGAAAACCGTCTGATATACATGAGGCAAAGGAAATGCTTCTCCTCTTAAGCGGCAGGTATCATAAGGTAGCAACAGCCTTCTGCTTTTTTAACGCCGCTACAGGCGAGAATGTAAAAAGGGTTGTAGATAGCAGGGTAAAGATAAAAAAATTGACTAACAAAGAAATTGAAGACTATCTCAAGACCGGCGAACCCCTTGGCAAGGCAGGCGCGTATGCTGTGCAGGGTATCGGCGGTTTTATGGTTGAAAAGATAGAAGGCTCATATACAAATGTGGTTGGCCTTCCAATGGAAGAGTTAAAAGAAGTGTTGGAAGAAACAGGGATTGTAAAAAGAGTGATGTGAAGGTGCATAAATGCCGTCAATTATTCCAAAAAATATTGCAATGGTCAGGGAACGAATGGAAAAGGCTGCCAGACGGGCCGGCAGGGATCCGAGAGAGATAACCATTTTAGCAGCCACAAAGTCTGTTGATATAAGAAAAATGCAGGAAGCTGTAAAGGCAGGGGTTACCACATTCGGAGAAAACTATGTTCAGGAGGCAGAGAAAAAGATTAAAGACTTACAGCGGAGCAAAAAAGATATATACTGGCATTTCATAGGCCGCCTCCAGAAGAATAAGGCAAAAGATGTTGTGAAGCTTTTTGATACGATAGAAAGTGTTGACTCCATTGGCCTGGCAAAGGAGTTGAACAAGAGGGCAGAAAAAAAACTGTGTGTCCTTATTCAGGTAAGTCTGGCAAAGGAAAAAACAAAGGGCGGTGTTACTGAGTATGAGGCATTGGATCTGACCCATGAAATATCAAAACTTGCAAATCTGTCATTAAAAGGACTAATGACCATCCCGCCATTTTTTGAAAATCCCGAAATGTCGCGGCCTTACTTTACCGAATTAAGAAGGCTGGCAGAAAAGATAAGGCGTGAAGCTATCCCTAATGTTATTATGAAAGAACTTTCTATGGGCATGTCCCATGATTTTGAGGTTGCCATTGAAGAAGGGGCGACTATAAT
>JBBTFC010000113.1:0-4639 GCA_038042015.1 Deltaproteobacteria bacterium | reverse complement strand
TTCATTGGCGCAGGAATTATGGGCGAGGCGCTTATAAAAGGGCTTTTAGCTTCAAAGAAGGTAACCGCCGGACAGATCCTTGTTACAGATAAAATCAAGGAAAGACTTGCTCATATTGCAGAGCATTATGAGGTAAAGGTGTTCAGTAAAAATTTTGAGGTAGCAAAAGGGGCTGATATAATAATACTTGCGGTAAAGCCAAATGATATGAAGGCTGCGCTGCAGGAGATTGGCTCTGATATGAATAAAGATAAACTCCTCATCTCAATAGCAGCGGGCGTGACAATGGATTATATACTCCAGTGCCTTCCCCACAGTGTGCCGCTTATCAGGGTTATGCCAAACACGCCTGCCCTGGTGCTGGAAGGGGCAATAGCCATTTGTCCAGGAGAGGGTGTTTCAAAAGAAGACAGGGATATTGCGGTGGCAATTTTTGAGGCGGTCGGAAAGGTTCAGGTTATAGAAAATGAAGAGCTTATGGATGCTGTCACAGGTTTAAGCGGAAGCGGGCCTGCTTATGTATTTTTAATACTCGAGGCATTGTCAGACGCAGGCGTCGGGGTGGGGCTTCCAAGAAAAACATCAAACCTGCTTGCTATACAGACTGTCATGGGCTCGGCAAAGCTTGCAATGGAAAGCGGCAAACACTTTGGCGAGTTGAAGGATATGGTAACATCACCGGGCGGCACAACCATTGCCGGCCTTGAAAAACTGGAAGAGGGCAGCGTAAGGGCGGCAATAATAAAGGCTGTTAAGACTGCGACAAAAAGGGCAAAGGAATTGTCCGGGAGGTAAAAATTGTTTATTTTTGCAAATCTATTAGACGCATCGGCCACAGTGGTATCGTATCTATTAACACTCTATATGTGGATTATCATTATAAGGGCGCTCATATCATTGGTAAACCCGGACCCTTATAGTCCAATTGTAAGGTTTTTATACCAGGTAACAGAACCCATATTATATCCTATCCGGCGAAGATTGCCATTTATGGGAGGAATAGATCTTTCGCCGATTATAGTCTTGCTCGTTATACTGTTTTTGCAGGTGTTTTTGGGAAGGACATTAAACGAACTTGCTGTAAGACTAAGAATGGGAGGTGGGTTATAACAGGCTCAAATTTATCAAGAAGTAGTCTGCCTTTTCTAAAATTGGATAAAGAAAGAATACTTTTGAGGCTTTATATACAGCCACGCGCATCAAAAAATGAGATTGCAGGTATCCACGGCGGAACCGCCTTAAAGATAAGGCTTACATCTCCTCCGGTGGATGGCGCTGCAAATTCAGCATGCATAGAGTTTCTTGCGAATGTACTGGGGATAAGAAAAAGCCATGTAGAAATCCTGTCAGGCCAAAAATCAAGGATAAAACAGATTAAGTTAACCGGTATATCATTGCAGGAGGCAGAAGACCTGATAAAATTTATTCTTCAGCAAATCCCTTCAACAGCTTAACCCTGGTAGGATGTCTCAGCCTTCTGATAGCCTTAGCCTCTATCTGGCGCACCCTCTCCCTTGTAACCCCTAAAACTTTACCCACCTCTTCTAATGTGTAATCCTGTTTTTCTCCCACGCCAAATCTCATCCTCAAAACCTTCTCCTCGCGCGGTGTAAGGGTTGCAAGCACCCTCTTAGTCTGGTCAGAAAGGTCGCTCTCTATTGCTGCTTCAGCAGGGGAGGGGGATTTTTCATCCTCAATAAAATCACCCAAAGAACTTTCATCATCATCGCCGATTGGAGTTTCGAGAGAAAGGGTCTGTTTCATAAGGCGAAGGATCCGCCTTACCTTTGAGACATGAATATCCATCCTCTCTGCTATCTCATCCGGGGTAGGTTCCCTTCCAAGCTCTTTAAGGAGTTGCCGTGATGTCTGTAAAAGCCTGTTTATGGTCTCTATCATATGAACCGGGATACGGATTGTTCTGCCGTGGTCGGCAATAGCCCTTGTTATTGCCTGACGGATCCACCATGTTGCATAAGTTGAAAACTTAAAGCCCTTCTTGTAGTCAAATTTATCCACTGCCTTCATAAGGCCTATATTGCCTTCCTGAACAAGGTCCGAAAACTTTAAACCAAGGTTCATATACCTCTTTGCAATACTCACCACAAGCCTTAAGTTTGCCTCTATAAGCCTTTTCTTTGCCCTTTTCACAATAATATCATGTTTTCTTACTCCCACTGCCAATTGTCTCAGGGATTCCCTGTTCATTTCAATCTTTCTCAATACCCACCTTATACGCTTCTTGGCCCTTTCTGCCTTTTTAATACCTCTCTTTGCCTCTTCCCTTTGTAGAAGTTTCTCTAACTTTATTATCCGATGGGCAATCTTGTTTATTACTATTGGATTAAGGCTTAGTTCATTTAATAATTTATATGCGCCTTCTCTTTTTCTCCTCTTAAGTTTATCTACCTGAGCCAAAACCTCGTCTTTGCGCTCTTCATCATATTGCTGACCCGTCTCCTCAGCATCCTCCATAAGTTCCCTTAGAGACGCCTTGTCTGCCTTTATCCTTTCGGATATTCGGAGCGCCTCCCTGGATGCAAACGGGCTTAAAAATGTAAGCCTTTTAAGCTCATTTCTGCCGTCCTCAATCTCTTTGGCCAGAACAACCTCTTCCTCCCTGTTCAAGAGCGAAACAGCGCCCATCTCCTTCATATAAATCCTTACAGGGTCTTCTATGCCCTCAACTTCCAAAACCTTTTCTTTTTCCTCTGCAATATCCTCAGCAACAGCCTTTCCAGCGCTGTCTACTACCTCTACCCCCATCTCCCCAAGCGTCTCAAGAAGGCTGTCCATATCGTCAACAGAAAACCCTTCGTGGGGCAGGGCATCATTAATCTCATCATAGGTTAAAAATCCTCTGTCCTTGCCTATCTCAATAAGTTTTTGAAGCTCTGTGTTATTGTTTACTATCTTGGCCATTTCTATCTCCTCATAAACAGTTTAAAAGTTATATCGTAATATAAATGTTAAAGATTAGTCAAATATATTTACTAATTTTAAGTTAATATTGCTAATATTTCCTTTCCATAGGCCTATGCCTGGTTATGGCAACATCTGTAAACTTAATCTTAATATTCTCATCATCTTTAAATAAGAGTGTATGCTTAAGCCAGTTTTTATCATCCCGTGCCGGAAAATCAAGGCGATAATGCGCGCCCCTGCTTTCTTCTCTGCTGATGGCGGCAACCACAATAGACTCTGCAACAGTCAAGAGATGTCCCAGCTCAAGAACCGCCACGAGTTCCGTATTAAAGATTTCTCCTTTATCTTCCAGATATATATTTTTATATCTCTCCTTTAATTTAATTATTGCAGCCAATGCGCTGTCCAATCTATTTCTATCCCTGAACACACCAACATACGCGGCCATCGCAGAAGCAAGTTCATCCCTGACACAGGCTGCCTTCTCACCACTTGTTTTATCCATTATAAACGCAATATCACTTGCGACAGCCGCAAGCGTATCTTCCGGAAATTCCGCCAGCGCAGTTTCTTTTGCATAATCGGATGCTGCCTGTCCAGCCCTTCTGCCAAAAACAATGGCGTCCAATAAAGAATTCCCTCCCAGACGGTTGGCGCCGTGAATGCTGACGCACGCGCACTCACCGGCGGCATAAAGGCCTCTTATATTAGCGCTGCCCCATACATCGGTCTTGATGCCTCCCATTGAATAATGCGCTCCGGGTTTGACGGGAAGAAGTTCAGTTAAAGGGTCAACACCTTCAAAATCTATTGATAGTTGCCGTATCTGGGGAAGTCTTTCATTTATCAGCAGCTCGCCAAGGTGCCTCAAATCAAGGAATACACAGCCATCAACCCCTCTGCCGTCTTCAATCTCCTGCTGCGCTGCCCTTGAAACAACATCGCGGCTGGCGAGCTCGGCAACCTTTGGCGCATATTTTTTCATAAATCTCTCTCCAAGCGAATTAACCAGATAGCCGCCCTCACCCCTCACCGCCTCGCTTATTAAAATACCGGTGGATTTCAATGTGGTGGGATGGAATTGGACAAATTCCATATCCATTAAATAAGCGCCGCTGTGCAACGCAAGCCCCATGCCATCCCCTGTATTTATAAGCGCATTGGTGGAATTTTTATAAACCCTCCCATAACCACCTGTGGCAAGAATTACTGCCTTTGTATGTAATCTGTGAAGTTTTCCGGTATGTATATCCAGAACAATCAGGCCGCGGCATATGCCATTTTCAACTGCCAATGAAATTACATACCATTCTGCATAGACCGGCACACCGTATTTGAGGAGCTGCTCGTAAAGCGTATGGAGAATAGCATGGCCGGTCCTGTCCGCTGCATAACATGTTCTGGGAAATCCAGCGCCGCCGAACGGCCTCTGAGCGATACTCCCTTTCTCGTCTCTGCTGAAAAGACAGCCCATACTGTCAAGCTCAAGAATATCCTCCGGCGCCTCTTTGCACATGATATCTATGGCATCCTGGTCTCCGAGATAGTCGCTTCCCTTCACTGTGTCGAAGGCATGGGCCTCCCATGAGTCATCGATGCCGATAACTGCATTGATTCCTCCCTGCGCCGCAACAGAATGGCTTCTAATAGGGTGAACCTTGGACACGATGGCTACATTCACATTATTCCTTGCAGCCTCAATAGCAGCCCTCAT
>JBBTFC010000112.1:789-6594 GCA_038042015.1 Deltaproteobacteria bacterium | reverse complement strand
TTACTTCTTATTTGATTTATTACTGCAAATCTTATTCCAAAATTATTTTATACTCTAACTTATTGTAATTATTTGGTTTTCATAAAAGAGAGAACTTTGAATAACCAGTGTATGGGTAGTAATTTACTCAAAATGTGCAAGGTTTGTTCCAAAAATATATTTTATACCCATCCTTACCCCTTGCTTAATACCTGCAGGGGCAGGCTCCGGCTCTCCCCTTGAAGGGGAGAGGACTGAAACATCCTTAATGGATGTTTCAGGGGAGGGTGGTTCGAATCTAATTGGCGCTCTGCCATTTGACATCACAATAACATGTGCTATAGTTAATTCAGAATATGAGGTTTCTGAAAAATTTATTTTCGTGTTTATTAATTGTTTTTGTGGTTAATATTTTAGCGAAGATACTGCGAAAGGAGGAGAAATTATGCAAATCAAAAGCGCGGCATTTGAAAACAACGGATTTATACCAAAGAAATATACCTGCGACGGCGCAGATGTCTCGCCGCCTTTGACATGGGCAAAACCTCCGTCAGGCACAAAAGGCATTGCCTTAATCTGCGATGACCCTGATGCGCCAATGGGCACATGGGTTCACTGGGTTCTTTACGGCCTGTCTCCGGAAACAACATCTCTGATAGAGGGTGTGCCGGCTCAGAAGGAGGTTTCAGGCGGGGCAAGACAGGGTATAAATGATTTCAGAAAAATAGGCTATGGAGGCCCATGTCCGCCAAAAGGCCCTGCCCACAGATATTTTTTCAAGCTCTATGCGCTGGATATTGAATTAAGCCTGCCATCCGGCGCAACAAAACAGGATGTAGAAAAGGCAATAAAAGGCCATATATTAGATGAGGGGCAGTTGGTGGGAAAATATGGAAGATAGCTTCAGATGGAAAATATATAACCTGAAAACTTCCAATTTACAATTCTAAAAGGAGGCATACTAAATGAAAGGCAAAAAGGCTTCAGTAAAGGTTGCAAAGAAGGCGATTGATACTTACAAGGATCCGTATATACCAAAGGAGGGACCGCATGACATGGCCGTATGCAAGAAATGCCATGCCATATATCACAACAAAAGATGGTCAATGGATGAAGCGCCTTATAAAAAAAGGAAGGAAAATAAAAAGACACTGTTCGTGCTCTGCCCCGCGTGTCAGAAGATAAGGGATGGATATGCCGAAGGGTTTGTTATATTAAAAGGCGATTATCTGAAGGAGCACAAGCAGGATATAATAAATCTCATAAAAAACGAGGAAGAAAGGGCAATGGGATATAACCCGCTGGAAAGGATTATTGATATAAAGGACAGGGGTAACATGGTTGAGATAACCACAACACATGAAAAGCTTGCCCAGCGCATCGGCAAAAAGGTGCACAAGGCATGTCAGGGCAATCTGGAAATCAAATGGACAGAAGACAGAGTGACAAGGGTTGTATGGGAAAGATAGATGGAAGCCCGTTTATACCATAAATCCGAAAAGAATTATGTAAACTGCTTTCTCTGCGCCCATCACTGCAAAATTGCCGATGGAAAAAGAGGCATCTGCGGCGTTAGGGAAAATAGAGGCGGCGTTTTACACACCCTTGTCTATGGAAAAATCATTGCCCATCACATAGACCCCATAGAAAAAAAACCATTCTTCCAGTTCCAGCCGGGGAGCCATTCCTATTCCATTGCAACAGTCGGCTGCAATTTCAGATGCCTCCACTGCCAGAATTTTGAGATATCCCAGATGCCTAAAGACCAGAAAAAAATCCCCGGCGAAGATATAACCCCTGAGGAGATTGTCAGCGAGGCTCTGGCAACAGGCTGCCAGAGCATATCCTACACCTATACGGAGCCGACAATATTTTTTGAATTTGCCTATGACTGCATGAAACTTGCAAAGGAAAAGGGGCTCAAAAATACCTTTGTGACAAACGGCTTTATGACAAAGGAATGCCTTGATGAGACAAAAGGGCTTCTTGATGCGGCAAATGTGGATGTAAAGGCATTCACAGAGGAGTTTTACAAAAGGGTGTGCGGCGCAAGACTTGCCCCTGTTCTTGAGGCAGTTGAATATATGCGGAAGCTCGGGATATGGGTGGAGATAACAACGCTCATCATTCCAACGCAAAATGATTCCGAAGATGAACTGCGGCAGATTGCAAAATGGATTTATGCTACAGACAAGACTATGCCGTGGCATTTAAGCGCATTTTATCCCACATACAAGATGGATAATATCCCGGCAACACCTGTCTCAATTATTGACCGCGCAAGGGATATCGGTCTTGAACAAGGGCTCAGGTATGTCTATACGGGAAATGTGCCTGGCGACCCCGGAGAATCCACATACTGCTACAACTGCAAAAAGAAGATAATTGAACGATTCGGCTTTTATGTGAAGAAGAATCTGACAAAGGATTCAAAATGCCCTTATTGTATGGTTGAGATAGATGGGGTGGGTATGTGAAGGAGCATTGTTGAAAGAAATGAAAAAGTTGAAGTAGAAAAAATATCCTTGTATTAGGAATTGCAGGAAGGTTATAATTTTACATAACTTATGATTAAAAATTCGGAAATATTAAGAAAATTTGAAAGAGATTTTATCCGTAATACCGGCAGGTTGACTTATGACCATGCCATTAAGATTTATACGGCAATGTGGAGCGAAGGGGTAAGGTTCGGCGTATTGCCTTCAAAAGAACCATTGGAAGGGATAGAGGTTGATATAAGGGTCGCAAAAATCCTAAACGCATGTTTGAAGAAATCCTCAAAAGGATAAGCGCATTTCTTGAAGAATCCAACATCCCTTACATGATTATAGGGGGACAGGCAGTTCTGCTTTATGGAGAGCCGCGACTCACAAGGGATATAGATATAACTCTTGGGGTTAATCCCGACAGACTTGATGAACTTCTTGTCATCCTGAAAAATTTTTCCTTAAAACCTATCCCAAAGGATATTCAATCATTTGTTAAAGAGACTATGGTCTTACCTGTCATAGATGAACCAACAGGAATAAGGATAGACTTTATCTTTTCATTTACACCTTATGAGACGGAGGCAATTAAGAGGTCAAAAAAAGTGGTCATCATGGGGCAGGGTGTCTCATTTGCCTCGCCCGAAGATCTGGTAATACATAAAATCTTTGCCGGAAGGCCAAGGGACATAGAAGATGTGCGGTCTATACTCCTCAAAAATCCTGAGATAAACAGAAAGTATATCAGAACATGGCTAAAAGAATTTGACTCGTCTTCTGATAAAAAAGGGTTTTTAAAGACCTTTGAGGAAATATTGAAGAAATTATAAAATTGCCTTTAAGCAAAATATAAGACCTGCTTTTTATTATCTCCATCTTCCCTTTCAAACCTTTCTATAGCATAAAATCTGATTTGCATTGTCTTGTCTCTCCCTGATATATTGTAAGGGAATACTTTATCCTATTACACAAGGTTACTGCGCTACTATGGAAAACGCTGACATCGCAAAAATATTTGAAGAGATAGCAGACCTGCTGGAGATAAAGAACGAGAATCCATTCAGAGTGCGCTCTTACCGGAATGCCGCGCTCATCATCGGGGGGCTTCCTGAGAGTTTACGGTCTGTTGTTCTGCGGGATGAATCAGAGCTTGAGGATATCAAAGGCATCGGCAAGAGCATCCATGAGAAGATTGTCGAAATAATTAAAACAGGCAAGTGCAAATTTCATGACGAGCTTTTAAAAGAACTCCCTCCGGGGCTTCTTGAACTGTTAGAGGTGTCAGGCATAGGGCCTAAAAAAGTTCAGCTTTTGTACGATAAGCTGGGTATCAAAAGCGTTGAAGAACTGGAAAAGGCTGCAAGAGATGGCAAGCTCAGAGATCTGCCCCACATGGGTGAAAAGACAGAGGAAAAGATATTAAAGGCCATAGAGGAGCTTAAATCCCATAAAGGACGTTTCAGAATATCGCTTGCATTGTCTTATGCCGAATCTCTGATAGATTATCTGAAAAAGATTCCAGGTATTATAAAGGTAGAGCCTGCGGGCAGTTTAAGACGATGGAAGGATACCATCGGCGATGTGGATATACTGGTTGCCTGCAAAAAAGGCGCGGTGGTGATGGAGAGGTTTGTAAAATATCCTGATGTGAAAGATGTGCTTGCAAAGGGCGAAACGAAATCAACGGTTATGCTCAGGAGCAATCTTCAGGTGGATGTCAGGGTGGTGGAGGAAATAGCGTTCGGCTCTGCGCTCCAGTATTTTACAGGCTCAAAGCCGCACAATATCGCCATCCGTGACAGGGCAAAGCGAATGGGGCTTAAGATCAGCGAATACGGCGTGTTTGATGAGAAGACGGATAAATGGCTTGCAGGAAGGACCGAAGAGGATGTGTATAAGGCTGTGGGTCTGCCTTTCATACCGCCGGAAATCAGAGAAAATATGGGAGAGATTGAGGCTGCTGAAAAAGGGGAATTGCCTGAGCTTATAGAGGTTAAAGATATTTTAGGCGACCTGCATGTTCATACAAGAGAGAGCGACGGAATCCATACGTTGGAAGAGATGGTTGCCTATGCAATGCAAAAAAGATATAAATATATTGCCGTAACAGATCATTCAAAGGCGCTGGGCATTACTCATGGCCTTGATGAGCCAAGGGTTTTGAAGCAGATTAAAGAGATAGACAGAATAAATAGCCAGCTTAAAGGCTTCCGCATATTAACTGGGACTGAGGTTGATATAAAGGGAGACGGCTCTCTTGATCTGGACGCGGATGTTTTGAAAAAGCTTGATTGCGTAGTGGGGGCTGTTCATTCAAGATTCAATATGACAATGGAAGATATGACAGACAGGATTATCACGGCTATGGCAACCGGTCTTGTAAATATCATAGCCCATCCTACAGGAAGGATTATTGCAGCAAGGGAACCGTATCCTGTTGATATGCCGAGACTTATGCAGGCGGCTAAAAAGTATAATGTAATCCTTGAGCTTAACAGCTATCCTGAAAGGCTTGATTTAAATGACAGCTATTTAAGGCTTGCAAAGGATATGGGTGTTATGGTCGCCATATCAACGGATTCCCACAACAGACAACATATGGATTTTATCGGATTCGGCGTGCATACAGCCCGCAGAGGCTGGCTTGAAAAAAAGGATGTATTAAATACAAGGCCGCTGAAAGAGGTTTTGAAGATACTGAAAAACAAGTGATGCCTTTCTTTGCCCTTCACATTTCATTCTGCTTGTGCTAATCATCTTGCTGTGGCAAGATATTTTTTTATTTCTATATAAAATAAACGGCATCCCTTGAAATATAAACTTACACTAATATATCCTGCGCACAAGAAAAACCTCGGCGCCGGCAGAAAGAAGGGAAAATATCCTATCCCTCAATTGAGCCTTCCCACAATCGCAGGCCTGACCGATGACCGCTTTGAAGTCAGCATAATAGACGACAACATTGAGGATATTGATTTTGACGCCAAGCCAGACCTGGTGGGGATAACCACTATGACTGCGCTTGCGCCCCGCGCATATCAGATAGCGCTGGAATTTAGGAAAAGAGGCATCCCCGTCATTATAGGCGGAATACATGTATCAATGCTGCCTGAAGAGGCGTCTCAATATGCAGACTCGGTTGTTATAGGCGAGGCAGAGGATGTCTGGCCAACAGCGCTGGATGATTTTATAAACGGAAGGCTGAAAAAAACATACAGAGGCACAGGCCAACATTCCCTTGTAAATCTGCCAAGGCCGCGGCTGGACTTGCTTAAAAGGGACAGATATTTTTCAAGCAGCCTGCTCATGGCCTCGCGGGGATGCCCTCACGACTGCCACT
>JBBTFC010000112.1:0-779 GCA_038042015.1 Deltaproteobacteria bacterium | reverse complement strand
TGCCACTACTGCTCTGTAACCACATTCTGGGGCAAGGGTTTCAGATATAGGCCAATACCGGAGGTGATAGAGGAATTAAAGTCTCTGAAAGACAGGATGGTCTTTTTTGCAGACGATAACCTGTATGGCAATAAGGTATATGCAAAGAAATTGTTCAGGGAGATGATACCTCTCAAGAAAAAATGGTCGTGTCAGGGAGACAGTCTGATTGCAAATGATGCGGAACTCCTGAAACTGGCTGCTGAAAGCGGATGTCAGTGGATATTCATAGGCATAGAATCCATATCTGAAAAAAATCTGGCCCTGATGAGGAAATCATTTAATAAGGTGGATCAGTTCAAAGAGTCTTTTAGAAAGATACATGACGCAGGCATCAGCATATTCGGCTCATTTATCTTTGGCCTTGATGAGGATGATGAGCATGTATTTAAGGACACTGTGGAATTTGCAATTGATGTAAAGTTAGACGCAGCCAATTTTTATATCCTCACGCCCCTTCCCGGCACAAAACTCTTTCAGGAGATGAAGGATGCAGGGAGGCTCATTCATACAGAGTGGGACAAGTATGACGCCAATCATGTAGTCTTCAAACACCCGAAACTTACGCAGGAACAACTCCTGGATGGGCTTATATCAGCATATAGGCATTTTTACTCCATCCCTTCCATAGCAAAAAGGATATTTCGTTCAGATAATAAAAGGCTTATCCAGACACTGGAGTTGAATATCGGACGTTTTCTCAGGAGGAAACGGTTTGAAAAGGTATGCAGGATGGAGTA
>JBBTFC010000111.1:0-9341 GCA_038042015.1 Deltaproteobacteria bacterium | reverse complement strand
TCTTCAACTTGAGATAGACGAGCATTCTGCTGATGCAGGCGCGATAACGAGGTGCGAGGCGTTTCTTGACAGTCTGAGAAATATAAGAAAAAGGGGTCAAGGGTCAGGGGTCAGAGGTAGGGTGGGCTATGCCCACCAACAAACTCCGGTCCACAGGACAGGCTTAAAGAAAAAGATTTATCTGCCGAATATGGCGGACGCTGTGTATGCAATGAAGGCGGCATTTGAGGCATGCGGCATTGAGGCGGAGATTATACCTGAACCGGATGATGAAACGCTTAAATGGGGCAAAAGATATAGTTCAGGCAGGGAATGCTATCCGAGCATCATAACAACCGGCGATATGATAAAGATTATAAAGAGACCTGACTTTGCCCCTGAAAGTTCGGCGTTTTTTATGCCCTCCGGCAACGGGCCGTGCAGGTTCGGACAGTATAACCGCTATCACAGGCTGATACTTGACGAGATGGGGTATAAGGATGTGCCCGTTTATGCGCCTGACCAGGATGAGGCATTTTACAAAGAATTGGGCATGGTCGGCGGCAATTTTCCGAGGCTTGCATGGTGGGGGATAGCTGCCATAGATATACTTGAAAAACGGCTAAGAGAGACAAGGCCTTATGAAAAAAACCCCGGCGAAACAGAAAAGGCATACTGGGACAGCATACATAAAATATGCGCCGCCGTAAGGGAGAGGAGATTCCCGGCAAAAGAACTGAAAGAGGCAAAAAAGACATTCCTTGCCATACCCGTTCATGAGAAAAAAGATAAGCCGATTGTCGGCGTTGTAGGCGAGATATATGTGAGGAGCAACAGGTTCAGCAATGAAGACCTTGTAAAACAGCTTGAGGCGCTTGGCGCAGAGGTAAGGCTGCCTCCGATCGGCGAATGGATTTATTACACTAACTTCTGCGCAAAGAGGAGAAACTGGGAGCGCGGGCACTATGGCCTGTTTATAAGAACTGTCTTAAATGATTTTTTCCAAAAGAGGGATGAGCGTAAATCTCTGAGTATCCTTGACGGAGATTTGAGAGAAGGCCATGATCCGACCACAGAGGAGGTCTTAAGTCTCTCAATGCCTTATATCCATGATTCATTTGAAGGCGAGGCTGCTTTAAGCGTCGGTAAGGCAATGGACTACATACAAAAGGGCGCGCATGGGATCGTCAATGCAATGCCGTTTACATGTATGCCTGGCACGGTTGTGAACGCGGTGCTTAAAAGGGTGCGGGAAGAAAATGGCAATATCCCATATCTCAATATGGTCTATGAAGGGCTTGAAGATACAAACTCAAAGACGCGGATGGAGGCATTTGTGCATCAGGCAAGGGAGTATATGGAAAGGCAAGGTTGAGATTGAATGGAAATAACTATCACAATACTTTTATCCATCCTGATATTGCTCATACTTTGGAATATCTTAAATTCCAGAAAACAGCGGACAGACCCAGCCCTTTCCATGATGCAGCAGGAGATATTAAATCTCCGCCAGCAGCTTTCAGAAAACCTTGCTGTCAATATCCAGACCATTAACCAGCAGCTTGGCAATGTTACTGCCCAGGTAAACAGTCAGTTAAATTCAGTTACCCAGCAGCTTCAGAATGCGACAGGCCAGTTGGGTCAGAGGATGGACAATGCGGCAAGGGTTGTTGGCGATGTAAAAAAAGACCTTGGAGAACTTTCAAAGGCAACACAACAGGTCTTTGATGTCGGCAAGGATATAGCGAGCTTGCAGGAGATACTCAGGTCGCCAAAACTCCGCGGCGGACTCGGCGAGCTTTTTTTGGGCGACCTTCTTAGCCAGATACTTCCGCCAACAAATTATAAACTTCAATACACTTTCAAAAACGGCTCAAGGGTGGATGCTGTTATACAACTCGCCAACGGCCTTGTGCCTGTAGATTCAAAATTTCCCCTGGAAAATTTTAAAAGACTTCTTGAGAGTCAGACAGATGAGGAAAGAAAATTCAACAGAAAAAGATTTGTATCGGATGTAAAAAAACACATAGACGCCATTGCAAACCAGTATATCCAGCCTGATGAAGGCACATTCAGCTTTGCCCTGATGTATATCCCTGCCGAGAATGTATATTACGAGACTATTATAAAAGATGAGTCATTTGGCGAAGAAAAGGGCATAGCCGGCTACGCATTTGCAAAGAAGGTTGTGCCGGTTTCGCCAAACAGCTTTTATGTTTATCTGCAGACAATACTCCTTGGATTAAGAGGCATGGAGATAAGCGGGCAGGCGCAGGAGATGTTGGCGCACCTTGATCGGCTGAAGGGAGATTTTGACAGATTTTTTAAAGATTTTGAAGTGGTGGGAAGCCACTTGAGCAACGCGCGGGCAAAATATGATGAAGCTGGAAAAAGACTCGAAAGATTTCAGGACAGGCTTTCGAGTCTCGAAGATGTCAAAGGTCTTGAGGCGGACACAACCTCTATTGGAAGGGAGCAAAAGACCCTTTTGTGAAGCGGATGAGATTATTGAAATTGACGCTTTTGGCCGAGCATTATGTCAAAGGGGGTTGGGGGATTTTAAACAGGCTCATCTAAATCTATCGGTTCTGCCCATTTTTCCAGCGAGTGTTTCAACCTCTTTATGAGCCTTTCCTCGTCTGCCATAATCCCCCTTGTTTTTATCTTAAGCAGCAGATGAGGCATGCCGTCTTTTTCCTCAAGCCTGTATATTATTCTGTACCATGCCCCGAATACCCTTAACGCCATGGCTATTAGCAGAGTAACCCCTGACCACCATAGTATCGGAACACCAGGGTCATAACGATAGCTCAGAACAGAGGCCTCTTTAAATTCCCTGATGCTGATCCTTTTATCGTCTATATACAGGCTTCCGTCATGTTCAAGTTTGCCGAGTTTTTCTGTTTCTGTTTTTCCGCTCTTGTCTTTTCTTATAAGCGCGGCCTCTGTAAATGTCTTTATCTTCTCTGTTCCGCCGTCTTTTTTAAAGAGCGTCCCTGTTCTTATTGCGCCAAACTTAAGCATGCCGTCTATGCCGGGTATAATCAGCTCATGATCGGTCTCTGTCTCAAACGATATTGGATTATCATCAATCTGTACCTTAAGGATCTGTTTGTAAGCGGCCTGATAAAAAGTTATACCCTGATATGATAGAGGGTCGTTTACCTCAATGGTCTTTTCTAAAACTACCTGATTTCCTTTTATTATCTTAAGCCTGCTCTTCCAGTCCTTTGGGGCATAGGATTCTTCTTTCAGCAGATATTTAGGGTCTTTCCAGCCCATTGCGATTGCGAGCCTTGAGAGTTTATCAGCAGGATAATCCAATTTTGGAAATTGATTATACTCTGTTATGAATTCATCAAGTATAAGTTTGAAATCAAGTTCTTGCGGTTTATTGCCCCAGCTTTTATTCCATCTGTTTATTGCGGCAGGTTTTATTGTTGCAGCCTCGCCCGGATAGAGGGTAATCTCGTCTTCAAATGCAAATATATATGTCATAAAAAAACCAAATAAACAAAAGAGGATAGCCAGATGGTAACCCCATGTAAGCCATCTGTAAGACCAGCCTTTTTCCATTATGTTTATTTCCTGGCATGTGAATGTCTTTTCTGTAAACCCCATTTCTTTTTTAAATATCTCTTTTACAATTTCTCCCGCGTCCTCCAATTGCGTATTTATATCTAAGGGGAATGTAAATTGTGGAGTAAATTGCAATCCCTCTGATACGGTTTTGCTCTGGCTCCGGAGTATCAAAAATATTTCAAAGGCACAGATTGTCAGATTTATAGATAGAAGGGATGCGGCGATTAAAAAACCAGGGGTATTAAATACATTTAGAAGGTCAAAGAAAATAACAAAGGATGTAAAGCCGCCCCCTGATTTTATATAATCGTCAAGCACAGCGTCCTGCGGAAAGATGGCGCCTATGATATAAAAACCGATTAGGATGCCAAGGAATATACAAGAGGTCTTAAGGGATGCAAATCTCTTATAGAGTTTGTTCTCGCGGATGCCCTGCCAATTAATAGATTTTATTTTTGTTAAGATAATCATTTTTATTTACATCGCATACAAATGTAAACTTGGTATTCCCAGAAGCCTTGCCAGCCAGTTTACGCCTATAAATGTCATAAGCATACATATAAAGCCGAGTATGTTGAATGTGGAGGCAGGTATCCCCTTCCATCTTGGTATTGACATGGAGTGCAGGTATATGGCAAATACCGTCCATGTGATAAGCGACCATGTCTCTTTTGGATCCCATCCCCAGTATCTGCCCCATGCCTCGTTTGCCCATGCAGCGCCGGAAAATATGCCGAATGTAAGAAGCGGAAAGCCAAATAAGGCAAGCCTGAAAGACTGTCTGTGAAATGTCTCAAGATTATTTGTATTAAGGCCATATTCCGGTCTCAGGCCTTTTTTTACAGAAGGTTTTATCGTAAGGTAGACTATCTCTATTGAACAGCTTACGACAAAGACAGCATAGGATAAGAATGCAAGCGCCACATGCCACTCAAACCAATAGCTCTGAAGCGGAGGCGAAAGCGGTTCTACAGCAGGGCTTCTTGTTAGCAGGGCATACAGACATGCCCCCATTGAGAGCGCTGTTACAAGAATCCCAGGCAGATAAATATCTTCCCATCGTCTTTCTACATAGAGGTATGCAATGGACGTTGACCATGCAAACCATGACAGGCTTTCATAAAGGGTTTGAAAAGGCGCCCTCTGGCCTTCGAATGTCCTTAAAAGTATAAGGCCTGCATGGGTGATTACGCCAAGCCAGAGCATGTTTGTGCCCATCCTTCCGGGGCCGGTCTTTTTGGTTGCAAGGTGGATGAGATATAAGATAAGACAGACCCCGTATATCAGGGCTACGAGCCAAAAAAGCCTTATTTCTACAGCGAGTATATAGCTGTCTCTTGATAGTATTGTTTCCAAATTTGACATGGTGGAGTTTACCCCCACACCAAAATCTTTGGTGTGGGGGTTTAAATAACATATTTCAATTGCATTGACAAGGTGTTGATTTTATTTTAAAAGGAGATAAAGAGAGTGGTGGGTAAATAGAGATAGGGGCAGCGGCGAAATTTTTATCCTCCTATAAAGTTCATTGTCTTGCTGCATTTTTTAAAGATATTGTCATTGATATGATGCCTTTCCGGTTTTTCTTTTACAGCCCTGAATAAAAGGTCTTCTATTTCTCTGTCAGTGCAGTTATTTCTGATAGCTGCTTTTATATCCAACTCAGCATCGGAAAACAGGCATGTTCTGATCTTCCCGTCTGCTGTAAGCCTCAGTCTGTTGCATGTGCCGCAGAAGTGGTCTGATACAGGGTTTATAAAACCTATCTCGCCGATGCCGTCTATAAACTTATATCTCCTTGCAGGGCCTGTCCTCTTTTCAGGGTTTTCAAGCGGAATAAGGTTCTGAAGGCTGTTTATCTTCTCCATTATTTGCGATGCTGAAATACATTTATCTCTATCCCATGCAGCCTCTACCTCAAACGGCATATACTCTATAAATCTTATGTGGAATGGTTTCTTTTTTGTGAGCAAGGCAAAATCCAGAATTTCGTCATCATTGAAACCTTTTATCACCACGCAATTTATCTTTACCGGGCTTAAGCCTGCCCTTTCCGCCTCTTCAAGCCCATCCATGACATTTTCAAGAAAATCTCCCCTGGTTATTTTATGAAACCTTTCTTTATTTAAAGAATCCAGACTCACATTTACCCTTGTAAGCCCTGCCCTTTTCAGCGAAGGCGCAAACTCCTTAAGAAGGACGCCGTTTGTTGTAAGGCTTAAGTCTATAATACCTTTCAATTTTGCCAGTTCTTCTATAAATTCTACAATCCCTTTACGGACAAGCGGTTCTCCGCCTGTAATCCTTATCTTTGTTATGCCGTGTTTTACTGCAATGGCTGCAATCCTCATGAGTTCTTCATACCGCAGGATATTATCGGCATTCATGAGCGCTATGCCTTCAGAAGGCATGCAATAAACGCACCTTAAGTTGCAACGGTCTGTAACCGATATTCTCAGATAGTCTATGGGACGGTTGTATGAGTCAATAAGCTTTTGGGACATAATTTAATCCATTTTTTCATGCTCAGAAGAATCAGCATGGGGTTTTCCCTCTGTCGCTGAGCTTCTATCCATTTCAAAAAACCTTTCAGAGGGAGTATTTCCGTCAACTGCGCCAGCGCCTCCGGGGACGTTTGCAGAATCCGTTGGCGCTGTTCCTTCCTTAAACGCCTCAAAGATTGTCTTCTCTGTCGCTAAAGTTACAGGCTTGCCTGTCGTCATATCTATCTTGGCAAATACAACGGCTCCAGGAACAGAAAAACTTTTAAGGGAAGTTCCTGCTGCTGCCTTTTGCATGAATTCCAGCCATATCGGGAGAGCCGCCCTTGCCCCTGTTTCCATGTGGCCAAGCGGCCTTTCATCATCATAACCTACCCATACGCCTGCAAGAATATTCGGGGTAAAACCTATAAACCATGCATCGTTCAGATTATTTGTAGTTCCGGTCTTGCCTGCGGCAGGCCTTCCGAGCGCCTTTGCCCGCTGGCCGGTTCCATCCTGTATAACACCCTGCAAAAGATTTGTCATTATAAAAGCGGTCTGCGGGCTTAAAACATCTTGAAGGATTGGAGATGGAGTTTCTTCAAGGACATTCCCTGCCTTGTCTGTAATCTTTGTTACGAAGATTGGCTCTGCCCTCTTGCCCATATTTGCAAATGTGGAATAGGCATTGGTAAGCTCCAAAAGAGACAGGCTGGATGATCCCAGGGCAAGGGAGAGGTCGTTATTCATTGGAGACTGGATGCCGAGCCTTTTTGCGTATTCAATTGCATAACCCACGCCAATGTCCTTTAAAATCTTTATGGTTACAACATTTCTGGAATGTGTAAGGGCTTGCCTGAAGGTTGTCGGTCCGTAGAATTTCTCCTCAAAGTTTCTGGGTTTCCATTCGGTTTCCATATCAACGCCTGTTACAGGGCCTTTTACGGTTTCCTCAAAGATAATGGGGGAGTCTATGATTACAGACGCAGCAGTGTAGCCTTTATCCAGGGCGGCAGCGTATATAATCGGCTTGAATGCGCTCCCCGGCTGCCGCTTTGCCTGTACAGCCCTGTTAAACTGGGTTTTTGTAAAATCCGCCCCTCCAACCATGGCCCTTATATAGCCTGTTTGAGGCTCCACCGCAATCAGAGACGCCTGTGTGAGCGGTTCCTGTTCCAGTGTAACAGATATAAGTTCGGATCCCTGCTTTAAGCCCGCAGGGACAAGGTTCGCAGCCGATTTTACAGCGACTTTTATAACATCCCCGATTTTTATAACACGGGTAATATCTTGATTTTTCCCGCCATCAGGGTCATCAGTCGGATTGTATAGTTTTGCCCATGCTGCGTCTTCAAATGCAAGCCGGGCTTTATGAGCGCCGATATTTACTAAAAAATATTGCCCCTGTGTATCTACTGCTGTTACAAGCCCTTCATATATCTTTCCTGCTTCAAGCTGTTTTCCGTTTAATTCTGTTATCACTTCCGTGAGAAACGCATCCATTTCATCTTTCTTTGCCAATCTTTTTACCGGCCCTCTGTAGCCGCGCCTTTTGTCATGCTCTTTTAATCCAAAGGCTACTGCCTCGTTTGCAGCCTCCTGAAACTCTACATTCAACGTTGTATACACCTGAAGCCCGCCTCTATAGAGAAGGTCTTCGCCGTACTTTTCATCTATATATCTGCGCACATGCTCTGTAAAATATGGCCCTACCCACAGGCTTCTTATCTCTTTTGGCTTCAGTTTAAGCGTATATCTAAGCGCCTTTTCTTCTTCTTCCTTTGTAATATAACCCTCTTCAATCATTCTCCGCAGCACATACTCCTGCCGCTGCCTCGCTACATCTGGATAATGGTACGGAGAATATTTACTCGGCGCCTTTGGAAGACCTGCAAGAAGCGCTGCCTCAGCAATGTTAAGGTTTCCAACATCCTTGTCAAAATATGCCTCTGCCGCTGCCTGAACGCCGTAGGCGCCGTTTCCCAGATATATCTGATTGAGATATAGATGAAGTATATCGTCCTTTGAAAGGCTTTTTTCAATCCTGTAGGCCAAGAGCGCCTCTTTTATCTTCCTTCCTATGTTCCTTTCAGGGGTAAGAAAAAATGATTTAGCCACCTGCTGTGTAATAGTGCTTCCACCCTGCACAATCTTGCCTGCCGTGATGTTCCTGTAAAAGGCGCGCAGGACGCTCCAGTAGTCTACCCCCTTATGCTGGTAAAATTGAGCATCCTCTGCAGCCAGAAATGCCCTTATAAGCCGGGGCGGTATTTTTGAGAAGGGAACTACAATCCGTCTTTCTATGTAAAACTCGCCAACAACCTGACCGTCGCCGGAATATATCTTTGTGATTATATTGGGATTGTATTCATGCAGTGAATTTAACTGCGGCAAGGCGCTTGCAAAATAGAGATAGACGCTGAATGGAAGCGCTGTAGTAATAAGAATAAATGCGCTAACGATAACAGCAAGCCGCTTTAACCTGTTTTTAGGTTTTAACCTCTTCACAATGGGAAATAATAACAGAAAAAATAAGATAAGGCAAGGTATGTTAAAAAACCCCTCACGCTGGTTTAACAAGGCATGTAGGGCAAAGCTTTATTATTCTTGCAAAAAATCGGTTTTGGGCTGCGCCAAAATAATTTAACAGGCTGTTAATAGCCCCGTTTTGCTCCGCTTTGAGGAGAGGTATGAGCCGGAAATTCTTCGCTGCCTTGCGCTATGAGATCCCAAATGAGAAATGCTATCACTTCCGGGGCAATGACTGTGTGCTGGTTTCGGGTTCTTGCCAGACCGCCTCTCATGGCCTCTCTTGCGCCAATATTGCCTGTAAGGTCAAATATTACATCCACCTCTTGGCTGAGATATAACAGCTTATCAAGGCTGTCGTATATTTTTATCCCTTTGTTTTTAGCCAGTTCTATCCCCGGCGTATCTTTGTTCTGCTCTACCACGCCTATGACCTTAATCCCCTGCCTTTCTTTCTCAAGCAGCTTCTTTAAAAATGTGCTTCCAACCTTGCCTAACCCGACAATAGCTATATTAATCTCTTTCTTTTCTATCATAACCTTTCCTCCTGTATGATGTTTTATCTAAAAATTATACTTTAATGTTTTTCTTTGTCAAGGATATTCATATCTTATTTTGTTTGAAAAAAAGGCAGCGCTGTGTTAAGAAAAGACAAAGGTTGAAGAAAATAAAAGGGGGCAAGGGTTCAATTGGTGCAGGAGAAATACGACCACAAAAAAATAGAAGAAAGATGGCAGAAGATATGGGAAGAGAATAAGGTCTTTAAGG
>JBBTFC010000110.1:0-10723 GCA_038042015.1 Deltaproteobacteria bacterium | reverse complement strand
GGGCAAGCCCCATCTTTCCATTCAATTATTTATGAATACATATGTCCTTGGAGGGAAGTGATGAAAACAGTGGTCAGTGGTCAGTGGTCAGTGGTTAGAAAAGGTCTAATGAGGTTGGTTTTGTTTTTACTGGTCACTGGTCACTGGTCACTGGTCACTGCCGTTGCCCAGGATACTGTTAAAGAATCATTATCAGATTTAAATCGCATCCTTCCGGCTAAAAAGATTGTTAATGTGCCATGGGGGAGAGACCCTTTTGTGGCTTTAACAGGAGATGGATTTGTGAAACCAGCTAATCTCAAGCTTACAGCCATCATCTACAATAATAAGAAACCGTCTGCCATTGTAAATAATAAGATAATATATATAGGTGATAGTGTGGATGGGCAAAAAGTTATTGATATAACAAAACAGTATGTTATACTCCGTGGTGTTAGCGGCGCTTACAAATTAGAGATAGGCGGCACAGAGGGGCAGTCGTATGATATTAAAAAAACACGGTGAAACAGTGGTCAGTGGTCAGTGGTCAGTGATCAGAAAAGGTCTAATAATGTTGGTCTTGTTTTTGCTGGTCACTGGTCACTGGTCACTGGTCACTGCCGTTGCAGAGGCAGAGATATATAACAACATAAAGGCAAGGATTGAAGGGGATACAACTGTCTTTACCATAGAGGTCAAAGATGCGGAGCTTAAAGATGTTCTCAGGGCCCTTGCCAAGCAGAATAACCTTAATATTATTGTGGGGGAGGATATAGCGGCTAAGGCAACATTTAGTTTGGATAAGATTACATTTAAGGATGCGCTTGAGATTATAACCAAAACCAATGGGCTTAGTTATGTGATTCAAAATAATGTCCTCTGGATTGGCAAGAAAGATAGTATTGCAAAGACGGGGGAGGATATTATAATGGAAATAGTGCAGCTTAATTATGCAAAGGCATCGGATGTTGCCGGAAATATTAAAGGCGTTTTAAGCGAGAAGGGAAGCGCTATTTCTGACAGCAGGACAAATTCCCTCATATTAAGAGATGCGAAAAAAAATATAGAGGATGCAAAACTTCTTATCAAATCTCTGGATACGAGGACTATGCAGGTTGTTATAGAGGCAAGGATTATAGAGGTTCAAAATAGCTTTGCAAGAGACCTTGGCGTACAGTGGGGCGCGGCCGGCGGCACAACAGGCAAGAATGCATTTACTACAGGTTTTGGCAGCACCAGTACCGCTCCTCCAAGCACATTAACCCCCACCGGTTTTATAGGGTCGGGAGGGCGATTTGCCACACAGCCAAATTTTGCTGTAAACCTTCCTGCATCAGGCTCTGTTGGCACAGCAGGGGCATTGGGCCTTGCATTTGGCAAGCTGACAGGCGACCCCCTTCTTTTGGATCTCCGCATATCTGCCGGCGAGAGGAGCGGCCAGTTAAAGATAGTCTCTCAGCCAAAGGTGACTACACTTAACAACACTGCGGCTACTATACACAGCGGGCTTAACTTTAAGGTAAGGACATCAACGACCACCACAACCACAGGCGCAGCAACTGCAACTGGCACAATAAGCGCAGGCCTTGAGGATGTAAAAACCGGCATAGATCTGACAGTTACCCCTCGGATATCATCCGATGATTTTATTTATCTGAACATCATTGCAAGCAAAAGCGACCCTGATTTTGCGCGCAGCGTGGACGGGATACCTGGTGTCAGTGAAAAAAGGGCAAGCACATCTGTTCTTGTTAAGGATGGAGAAACTACTGTAATCGGCGGGCTATATAAAAGCACAGCGTCTGACGCTGATAATTCCATTCCGTATCTTTCAAAGATACCGATATTGGGCTGGCTTTTTAAATCAAACAGCAAGATTGCGGATAATGAAGAGTTGCTGGTGTTTATAACCCCCCGGATAGTCAAATATGATAGTCAAATAGATAAAGATAAAAATAATCCTATGGAGGTGAAGCCGTGAACAAAAAGACAATTATATTACTGGCAGCGCTTGTAGTAATAGGCGGAGCGGCAGCAGCCTATTTCTTATTCTTTAAAGACTATGGCATTGTCCAGACGCCTGAACCTGAAAAAGTTGCAAAAAGGATGAAGATAGAGGTTCCTTCGCTTCCTGAGGTAAAGAAGGAGGAGGCAATACCGGCTGGCGCGCAGACACAGCCGCAGCCGCCTACAGAGCAGGGCGTTGCAAAGCCTGTTGAAGTGAAGCCGGAGATTAAGAAAAAAGAGGAGATAAAGACTGCTGCTAAAGAGGTTGTTCCTGAAAAAAAAGAAGTGGTTAAAAAAGACAAACAAAAACCAGTTGCAGGCAAGAAAATGGCTTATAAGCTATGGGCTATGCATGTTGCATCTTATGTGTCAAAAGAAGAGGCCTTATCCATGGTAAAAAGACTGAAACAGGATAACTATAATGCCTATATGACAGAGTTTGTTCTGAGTGGGAAGCATTGGTATAGGGTCAGAGTAGGGTTTTATGCGTCAGACCGGGAGGCAAAGGCTGTGGGGCGGAAAATATCAGGCAGCTACAGCATAAGCGGTATATGGACAGTCAAGCCAAACAAGAAAGAGATAACGAGCCATCTTAATTAAACCACAGTCCGCAACAGGTAGCCGCACCCCTGATCTATTCTGTCAGGGGCTGCGATTGAATAGTAGCAACAGGTCTTAAGACCTGTTTGTACTAACAGCTAATCGGCTTATTTTAACAATGGAACCTCAATTAGATAAAAAAGAAAAATACCTTTTTATTGAGACATTTGGATGCCAGATGAATGAAAATGACTCAGAGCGGATAATTGGTCTCATGAGGCATAGTAATTTTAAGACTACCGATAACCCCGATAAGGCGGATATGGTTATACTCAATACATGCAGCATCAGGGATAAGGCGCAGCATAAGGTTTACAGCGCATTAGGCAGGCTTAAGAAACTTAAGGCCGGCAAACCTGAATTGATTATCGGCGTGGGCGGCTGTGTGGCTCAGCAAGAGGGAAAAAGATTATTAAAGAGGGCGCCGCATCTTGATGTTGTATTTGGCACGCACAATATCCATCGCCTGCCGGATTTGGTCAGAGAGGTTGGGACTGCAAAAAACAAGGCTGCCGCTACAGGATTTTATGATTCCATTGAAGAAGAATTATTTGACCATGCATATTTTGAAAATCGGCCGGAAGATTCCGCTGTCAGGGTTAAAGCATCGGTTACTGTAATGAGGGGATGTGATAATTTCTGCGCCTATTGCGTAGTCCCTTATGTGAGGGGGAGGGAATCGAGCAGAAAAAGCAGCAGTATACTGCAGGAGATAAAGAGGCTGGCAGAGGCAGGGATAAAAGAGATAACCCTTTTGGGTCAGAATGTCAACTCATACGGGAATAAAGGCGAAGGCATTTCCTTTCCGGAACTTTTAAGGCTGGTTTGCAGAATAGATGGTATAGAAAGGGTCAGGTTTATAACCTCGCACCCCAAAGATATGTCAGAAGGGCTTATAAAACTCTTTGGAGAAGAGAAAAGGCTTTGCCGTCATATTCATCTCCCTGTTCAGTCCGGTTCTGATATAATATTAAGAAAGATGAACAGGGGATATACCAGAGAGGAATACCTTAATAAGGCATACAAACTCAAGAGGCTTTATCCTGATATGGGCATTACAACTGATATTATCGTTGGTTTTCCGGGAGAGACTAAAGCCGATTTTTCAGATACTATGGGTTTAATAAAAGAAATGGAATTTGACAACATATTTTCATTTAAGTATTCTCCAAGACAGGAGACAACGGCTGCATCCTTTGATAATCATATTCCTGAAATGGAAAAGGAGGAGAGGCTTGCGATACTCCATGGGGTGCAGAGGGATATAGCCCTGCGCAAGAATCAGGAAATGATAGGAAGGATTTTGGATGTTTTGACAGAGGGGAAAAGAAAAACATCGTCGGTTCGCCCGCCTGAGGTGGGTTACAATGTTATATTAAATAATGACGCCGCTCAGCTTACAGGCAGGACATCGTGCAATAAGGTAGTAAATTTTTCCGCATACGAAAGACTCGTCGGAAAGATTGTGCCGGTAAGAATAATAAGCGCTGCTCCGAATTCCATGCTTGGGCTTTACTCAGAAGATAAGGAGGAAAAACCAAATATATGCTGTTAGAGATGAAGGTTTTTGGTCTTGCCATAGATCCGGTTACCAATGCGCCTATACTCATTTTAAAAGATACGGAAGGCAAAAATGCCCTTCCTATATGGATAGGGCCGTTAGAGGCAAGCGCTATTGCAACAGAACTGGAAAAGATACAGTTAGCCAGACCAATGACTCATGATCTTTTAAAAGATATATTTAAAAACCTTGGTATAACTGTTTCTAAAGTTGCGATAACAGACCTTGAAGATAATGTTTATTATGCCGTCATCCATTTGATGCATGGGGAAAACAGCTATGCTGTAGATGCGAGACCAAGCGATGCAATCGCTGTTGCCCTGAGAGCAAACTCATCAATATTTGTTGAAAATAAGGTTTTAGAAAAATCAAAAACCCTTGATATTGGAAAGAAGATTGCTTCAATCAAAGATCGTCAGATGGATGGAGTGGATAAGGAAGGGGACAGGCAGGATGAATGGCTGAATATACTGGAAAGGCTTTCCCCTGAAAATTTTGGGAAATACAAGATGTAAAAACTGCGAAAGTTAAGGGGTTGTAGAAACAGACCTTCAGGTCTATTCTAACAGGGCTAAAGCCCTGTTTCTACTTTCAAGAGGTTGTTGTAATGATTAAAAAGGTTGTGGCCATTGGTTCTTGTTTGGGGGTGGAGGAAATCCTCTTCCCAAAGGGATATGTTGTAGAGCATGCAGAGCAAAAGAGTGTTTTAGATGTTTTGAAGAAAGAAGGGATAGAGGCGGTTATTGTTGATATTGACGACACTGTCAGGTTCAATGTAGTTATAAGCGGCATCAGACATCTTTATCCCGGACTCTGGATAACAGCTATCTCCGGCAACAATAATGATGACAAAGAACGTTCTCTGGCATTAAAGTCCGGAGCAAGCAGCTATGTTAAAAAGCCGGTTGATGAGAAGAACTTATCTATTAGCGAGGAAGAGCGCCCTGTTTCAGAAACCCTGCCCCCGAATGTATCTATCGGGGGCCCGCCCCCAAAGCCGGCTGCGCCTGTCTCGGGAGCTAAAAAGTTTGTAGACTCAGTTACACTTGATGAATCTAAAAAAGTATTTCCAAGCCGGTTTTATAATGCCTTCTTTGTGACAGAATACGGCAAACTAGAGACATTAAGGGCAGAGAGGTATAATAAAAACTTTTCTATTATTCTCACGCACATAGAAGGATTCCATACCCTCAGTAAAAAACTGGAAAAAAAAGAACTTCTGGACTTCCTGAAAGGGCTTATAAAGGCTATGATGGATACCTTAAGAAATTGCGATGTTATCGGGATGGTGGAAGACAAGAAGATTGTTGCAATACTTCCGGAGACCGACTATTTTGGTTCGTGCATAGCTATAAGAAAGATTAAAAAGGACATTGAGAATGTTACAATAAAAGGCGAGCCGTACGCCTCTATTATATTTTCCAATGTTTCATACCCAAGAGACGGCAAAGGATACGGCGAACTGCTAACTGTCGCTGATAAAAGAGTAGAGGAGCAGAAAGACGGGCTGTGGCTGAAATCAGGATTTGAGAATAAGCCATTCTGGGAGATTATTTCTATACTCCTTGCCGGAAAGGCCTATGAAGAAAAAGATGCGGAGCCTTTTGATATTGGCAAAGGATTTGACCTTCCAGTCTTCTTTCTTGACAGGCTTCAGGAGATGATACTTCAGGAGATATTGCGGGATCCGAAGAAAAAAGGCATTCTATACCTTGGGGCGAGAAAAATATCGCCAACCCTTCCTGTTTTAAAGGCAGTAGACACCTTAGGCGCTACCGGCACAAAGATTTTTATAGTGGGAGAAGGGGAAGAGAAAAAATGGAATCTCTCCAACGCAACTCCGGTATATCTGTCTGATTCACGTCTGTTAGAGACCTTCTTTATATTTTTTTTGGGAGAAGATTTTTCCTATGCAGTTGTATGCAAAGAAAGATGGGGAGAACAATATTCATGTTTTCATACCGATAGTCCATATCTTGTAGAGGGGTTGATAAACAAATTTCAAAGGGAATATTCCCTTCAGGAGCAGTTGTAAGCGCATATGGATAATATGAAAATTCTCATAGCATCCGGTGACAGTGGGAGACTGACATCCTTAAGCGAGTATCTGAAGGATAAGGGCTTTAATATACTTACCGCAATGGATGGGGCGTCTGTTCTGGAGATTGCCCTGAATGAGAGACCTTCAATAATAATAATAGAGACCGATATTCCTGTTATAGATGGCGAGAGGGTCTTTCAAATACTCAGGAACAATCCCCATACAGCAGAGATACCTTTTATTTTTATGGGGGCAGAGGCTGTTGAGATAAAAGGTTTCCGCAGGGATATTGATTCTCTTCTGCTGCAACCAATAAAAGATGAAGAAATATTTAGAAGAGTAAACAGGGCATTTGCTGATCAAAAAGGAGAGGTTAAGGGCGCTATCGGGGATAAGGAGATTGAAGGAAGACTGTCCCATATCTCGCTTGGAGACCTGCTACAGATACTCCATCTGAACAGGAAAGAGGGTGTTTTAAAGGTTTCCTATGAGAATAGAGAAGGCCTCATTTATATAAAGGAAGGGGCTATATATAATGCAGTTATAGGGAATATGGAGAAGGAAAAAGCGCTCTTCAGGCTCCTGTCATGGCATGACGGGAAGTTTGAGTTTTCGCCAAAGCCTGTTGATGCGCCTCAAAAGATCCATCGTTCAGCAGGGAATCTCCTTATGGAGGGGATGCGCCAGTACGATGAGTGGAATAAGGCAAAGGGGCAGTTGCCAAGGCCTGATTCGCAGATAAAGCTGAAGGTTGATATCTCCAGTTTGCCAAAGGGATTGAAACCCATCATATACGAGGTTCTTTTCCTTGTGGATTATTATCCTGTGATCGGAGATATGGTAGATCACTGCACATTTCCTGATTATGAAGTTTACCAGACATTGGCCGGCTTAATGCGCAAAGGGGTTCTGGAAGAGGTCAAAGATAAGGGAATTGGGGATAAGCGAGCCGGGTCTCAGCGGGAAATACTCACATCCGCTCAGGCATTAAAGATAAGGGAAAAGGTGGCCGCCAAATGGAAAGATATGGAGGTTGCGAGCTTTGGAAAGATATTCATAGTATCCACCAATGATAATCTTATTGTGAGTCTTGTGGATTCATGCAAGGATATACCCGGTTTCTCGGTAAACAGGCAGTTTATTACATCTCCAATACATAGGGAAAACCCTTTTGGAGACATAGCGACTCTAAAGTTGTATGGAGGGATGGATGTGGTTCTTTTTGCCGTTCCTCTGAATGAGAAGATGAGGCCTATGTGGAAGGCATTTTCTAAGAACATGATAGGCATGATGCTGTTGTGTGATAATGAAGGCATGAAAGAGGCAAGACAGCTTGCCTATATTAAAAACTCAATACTGTCTGTAAGACGGCTCCCTATTCTGCATATCTTTGCCGCTGACCATGATATTGATAAAAGGCAGGAGGAAGGGTTTAGAAAGATAATGGGGATGAGGAGGGACGAACAGATGTTTATATTTGAGCCTGCAAACAGAGAAAAGGTTTTTCATATCTTTAATGCATTTTTTGGCTATCTTCTAAAGGATGAGTATATATCGGCATGATAGACCTTCATACACATTCACTGTTAAGCGACGGAGAATTGCTGCCATCGGAATTAGTGAGAAGGGCAGAGGCAGCAGGATATAAGGCGATTGCAGTCACTGACCACAGCGATGCTTCTAATCTTGATTTTGTCATAGAAAGAATAGTTAATGTATGCAATGAACTCAAGGGGAGCGGGATACCTGTTATACCTGGTGTGGAGCTGACACATATACCTCCCCGGCAGATTGAGCAGATGGTGAAAAAGGCCAGGGCATTTGGCGCAAGGCTTATTCTGGTTCACGGTGAGACAATTACAGAGCCTGTTGCCCCCGGGACGAACAGGGCGGCTATAGATGCAGGCGCTGATATATTAGTGCATCCGGGGCTTATCAGCGAGGAGGATGCAAAGTTTGCAGCAGAAAGGTCGGTATATCTGGAACTCTCGGCAAGAAAAGGACATAGTCTTTCAAACGGCCATGTGGCCAAACTTTCTAAAAAATTTGGTGTAAAAATGGTCTTAAATACAGATACCCATTCTCCGTCTGACCTTATAAGCGACGAAATGGCAATGAAAATAGTTATCGGGGCAGGTCTTACAGAAGTAGATTTCAGGAGAATAAGTAAAAATGCTGAAGAGATATTACAGAGGGTCTTATAAAAGCCAGTGGTCAGTGGTCAGGGGTCAGTGGTCAGTGGTCAGAAAAGGGCTAATGAGGTTGGTTTTGTTTTTACTGGTCACTGGTCACTGGTCACTGGTCACTCTAGTTACAGGCTGCGCCGGAGACAAAATAGTTAGTGGCGAGATTAAAAGCCTTCCGTGGAAGACTTATCTGTTTAACAGTCAAAGAGAGGGTAAGACTGAAGATACAATGAAATTGCCAGCTGGTTCTTCCGCTGATTTCAGAATTGCCGGCGCAGCAATATTTAAGTTTTTCCTTCCCTATGATCCTGCAGAGTATTCATCTCCGGCAATAGTTGACAATATAATATATGTCGGAGCTTCAGATAAATATTTTTATGCCATTGACCTCAAAAAGGGGAAGGTAATATGGGAATTTTCAACTTCAGGCGCGGTAGAATCCTCTCCAACCATTCACAACGGCAGGGTGTATTTTGGAACAGGCGACGGCATATTGTATTGTTTAGACAGTAAAGACGGCCACGAGATATGGCGGTTTCAGGCCGGAACAGAGATTATATCTTCTCCGGTAGTTGAGGGAGACGCGGTTTATTTTAATTCCGCAGATGATAAACTCTATGCATTGAAGGCTGAAACCGGTGAAAAGCTGTGGCATTACAGCAGGAGATATGTAAAAAAGATAATTAATAAGCGGATGTTTGCCTCGCCTGCTGTATATGGCGATAAGATTTACTGCAATTTTACCGATGGCTATATTGCTGCTGTTGAAAAGTCCTCAGGCCGTGAGGTCTGGCAGAAGAGGGTTCTTGGAGAAGACCATGCAGACGCTGCAAGATTCACCCCAACAATAAAAGATAGTCTGGTCTATCTTATAAGCGGCGATGGGTTTCTTATTGCCCTTGACGCGGAAAACGGCGAAGAGAGATGGAGGTTTGATATAATAAAAATCTCTGACTTTACATTAAGCAAAGGTTATATGTTTGCTGCCGGATATGACGGCAGCATCATTGCGATGAACAAAAGCGGAAAGATTATTTGGAGGAAAAAAGTCAGTCAGGGTATTCCGGTTTCTATGATTGCCGCAGACAATTATATTATAACCTCATCAAACTATAAAACTGAAACCCTTTTCTCCAGCGCCACAGGCAGTTATGTGGACATATTTGATATGGATAAGGGGAAAAAGGTATGGAACGAAAATATAGATTCAACCGTCTCTGCTTCTTTAGCCGCTGCATACAACCATCTTTTTCTGGTGACTGACAAAGGGTATCTCCGTATTTACAAAAGTCAAACTCCGGACTGAGGACTCATGGATAAAGACCCAGGGTTTAAATTTTCAGTCTGTAGTCTTGAGTCTCAAGCCTAAAGATTATGAAACCTCTCAATATAGCCTTTCTCTGGCACATGCACCAACCCTTATATAAAGACCCCTTTACAGGCGAATATATCCTTCCGTGGGTAAGGCTTCATGGAACAAAAGATTACTATGACATGGTTGCAATACTTGAGAGATTTCCGTCTCTTCATCAGACCTTTAATATTGTGCCTTCTTTAATAGAACAGATAAACGATTACACAGACGGAGCGGCATCTGACAGATTTTTAAGCCTGACATTGAAACCGGCAGCGGATTTAACCCGGGACGATAAGAGATTTATTATAAGAAATTTTTTTCTCGCAAACTGGGAGCATATGATAAAGCCTCTTCCTGGTTACTGGGAGCTCCTTAAAAAGAGAGGGTTCTATCATGACGAGGGGGAGATGGACAATGCGCTCCGCTATTTTTCTCTTCAGGATTTTCTGGATCTGCAGGTGTTATTTAATCTTGCATGGATAGATCCTGTTATAAGAGAAAATGACGGATTTTTAAAAGGGCTTGCAGAAAAAGGCAGGGGTTTTACAGAAGAAGAAAAGGGAATACTTGCGGCAAAACAAAAAGACATAATCAAGCAGATACTGCCTAAATATCGCGAAATGGAGGAAAAGGAGATTATTGAAGTAACCACCTCGCCTTATTATCATCCGATACTCCCGCTGCTCTGCGACAGCTATTCGGCAAAGGTAGCCATGCCTGGCATAGAGCTGCCTCAAAAAAGATTTGTCTGCGCCGAGGACGCTGAATACCAGGTTAAAAGCGGCATAAAACTTCACGAGAAAACATTTGGAAGAAAACCGAAGGGGATGTGGCCGTCTGAGGGGTCGGTAAGCGAGGCCATTATACCAATTATAGCGAATGAAGGCATAAACTGGATTGCCACTGACGAAGAGATACTGGCGAACTCTTTAAAAACAGCCATAAGAAGGGACAGCAAAGGACACTGCCTTGACCCGGAAATATTATATAAA
>JBBTFC010000109.1:5777-7257 GCA_038042015.1 Deltaproteobacteria bacterium | reverse complement strand
GCTGTTTTAATATCATCCATTGGCGTGTTTATTATGGGTTATATTATTTTTTCCAAATATTTGACTATCCCGTTTTCGCAGGTATTGCGAACCGGCAGCGCGTTTAAAGTCCATATTGCCGTTGTGGCGCTGCTTGTTGTTCTTATAGGTGTTGTTGCATCAAAGGCATATTTTGGAAAGGGCGCTCCGCTCCACGGCGGTATGCCGAGCGGCCATTCCGCTGTTGCCTTTTCCCTCTGGGCTGCTGTTGTTCTCATGACGCTTGACCCTGTTGTAACGGTTCTCACCTTTGTTATGGCGCTCATGGTCAGCCACAGCCGCCTTGTAGGCGGCATACACACAAAATTTGAGATACTACTCGGCGCCCTTCTTGGAACAGGTGTAACCTTTTTTATCTTCTATGCCTTTTCTATAATATCAAAATGATAGGTTTAACAAAAAATTAAGCTATGCAAAAGATAATAAAATCTCTCGGTATCGTATTTGGAGATATAGGTACAAGTCCTATATACACTTTAACAATAATCTTCCTTTTTATAAAACAGACCGAGACAAATGTAATAGGTATTCTTTCACTAATAGTGTGGACAATTATAACCCATGTTACAGTTGAGTACGCATGGCTTGCAACAAGCATCAGCAAAAAAGGTGAAGGCGGCACAATTGTCCTTAAAGAGATTCTCATCCGTTATCTCAAAAGTTCCAGGCAAATTGCATTTTTTACACTGCTTTCCTTTATAGCTATAGCCCTGTTTGTTGGCGATGGTGTTATTACACCTGCAATAAGCATATTGAGCGCTGTTGAAGGGATTTTACTTATACCCGGCTTTGAAAATACGGGGCAGGGCAAGCTTATTTTTATAGCAGGCTTAATTGCAATAGCCCTTTTTACATTTCAAAAAAAAGGCACTGACAAGATTGCATGGGCATTTGGACCAATAATGCTCATATGGTTTTTTGTTTTAGCAATTTCTGGGATAGCATCTATCTATTATTTTCCATCTGTATTTTGGGCACTAAATCCATACTATGGATTTAGTTTTATTGCCAATAACGGTTTTGCCGGGTTTCTTGTGCTTAACGAGGTAATACTATGTGCAACAGGCGGAGAGGCTTTATATTCAGACATGGGGCATTTGGGCCGTATACCTATTGTCAAGGCATGGAATTTTGTTTTTGCAGCGCTCCTTTTAAATTACCTTGGGCAGGGCGCCTTTCTTATCAAACATCCTGAAGCAAAAAACTTGCTTTTTGAGATGATATTCCACCAGGCTCATTTTCTTTATATCCCTTTTTTGATTTTGAGTATTATAGCGACTGTGATTGCATCACAGGCAATGATAACTGGTATGTTTTCTATGGTCTATCAGGGGATTACCACGCATATTATGCCTATTTTTAAAGTTGATTATACATCAGCAAAGATGAGAGGACAGATATATATAGGATTTGCAAACTGGTTTCTGCTTATCTTTGTATT
>JBBTFC010000109.1:4065-5677 GCA_038042015.1 Deltaproteobacteria bacterium | reverse complement strand
TGAGAGGACAGATATATATAGGATTTGCAAACTGGTTTCTGCTTATCTTTGTATTATTTATTATGTATGAATTTAAGGAGTCCAAGAATCTTGCAGTTGCATACGGCCTGGCAGTTAACGGCACCATGACGATTACCGCAACAATGATGACATGGATATTTTACATCAGGAGAAAATTTATAAAGGCAGGAGTTGCATTTTTACTTATCTTTATAGACCTTGTCTTTCTATTTTCAAACATGTTCAAGCTGCCGCATGGAGGTTACTGGTCTATTGTAATAGCTCTCTTTCCACTAAGCACAATAATGATATATACAACAGGACAAAAAAGACTTTATAAGGCGCTTAGACCATTAAATATGGACACTTTTCTTGCAAGCTATAGTCAGTTGTACAAAGGCTTGTCCAAAATTAAAGGCACTGCCCTATTTTTTGCCAAAGATGCAAAGAACATAGCGCCTTATATAGTTCATACCATGTTTAAAAATAATATCATTTATGAAGACAATGTAATAATTTCAATAGTCAGAACTGACGAACCATTTGGAGAAAATTATTTTTTTAGAGAAAGCCCATCACCTGGCTTAAGGATTTTTGAGATTCAAGCAGGTTATATGGAGTTCATAGATGTAGAGTCTATTCTGAATAAGTCAGGCATTCATGATAAGACAATTTTTTATGGTGTTGAGGAGATAGCAACTACCAACATAATCTGGAAGATATTTGCCGTTATCAAGAAGCTGACCCCGAGTTTTCTTCAATTCTACAAATTGCCTCCCAACAGGCTTCATGGTGTTGTTACGCGCGTTGAGATGTGAAAATAAGGTTTCTTCTCTATGACAATTGAGGTTTTGTTAACTATACTTTCAGGGGCAATGCTTGCTGCCGCATTCCCATCCATTGATCTGGAATTTCTGGCGTGGATCGGTATGACGCCGTTCTTTTTTGCATTGGACGGCAAAAATAGGAAAAGCGGTTTTTTTCTCGGTCTTCTGTGGGGATTTATTTTTTTCCTGGGAACAATCCATTGGGTTGTCAACTCAATGGTCAGTTATGGCGGAATTCCATTTTTTACCGGAGCGCTGATTCTCATGCTCCTTGCCTTGTATCTAAGTCTCTTCTTTGGCATGTTTGGGCTTGGCATGGCGGCGATGTCATCAGTCAGCATGAGCCCGATGCTCACAATCCTGTTTGCCCCATCATTGTGGGTGGCGCTGGAATACCTGCGGGGCAACATGATTACATTAGGCTTTCCGTGGGCTCTCCTCGGTTATTCTCAATCTTCCTTTCTCCCGTTGATTCAGATAGCGGATATTACAGGCGTATATGGAATATCTTTTTTAATAGTCATGGTCAACGCGGTAATCTTTTTTGCGCTGTCGTACTGGATTGGAAAAGAAAAGAGGCTGCCTGTTAAAGAGGGGCTTCTCGTTTTTATTATTCTGATGGTGGTTTTAATATACGGCCTTTTCAGAATTTCTGAAATAGACAAAGTTTCTGAGCATTGGAAAACCCTCAGGATAGCCATTGTCCAGGGCAATATTGACCAGGGCAGGAAATGGGATGCCTCTTTTCAAAAACAAACAGTGGATATTTACAGAAATTTAAGCCT
>JBBTFC010000109.1:0-3965 GCA_038042015.1 Deltaproteobacteria bacterium | reverse complement strand
TTGATACGGCGAAGCAAGGCGTAAGGCTGATAATCTGGCCGGAAACAGCGGTTCCATTCTACCTTCAGTCTGATAAAGATTTGGGACCGGAGATATTTAACGTGCCAAAACAAACCAATGCCTATCTACTTACCGGCAGCCCTGCGTATGGACCAGGTTTTGGCGGGGAGGTAAAATATTACAACAGCGCATTTCTCATATCGCCGGGGGGTGAAATCGTTGGCAAATATGATAAGATCCACCTTGTGCCTTTCGGCGAATATGTGCCTTTTAGAAAATACCTCCCTTTTATCCGTAAGTTGGTTGTTGGTGTCGGAGATTTCAGCTCTGGAAAATGGCTTGAGCCTCTTGAATTTGAAGATAATAGTTTTGGCGTTCTGATATGTTTTGAATCAATATTTCCGGAACTTGCAAGAGGTTTTATAAAAGATGGCGCGGGTTTTTTAATCAACATCACCAACGACGCATGGTTTGGCAGGACGTCCGCGCCTTATCAACATTTTTCTCAGGCAATCTTTCGTGCTGTAGAAAATAAGGTTTTTTTGATAAGGTCGGCCAATACAGGCATAAGCGGCGTGATTGACCCTGTTGGCAGGGTTAGGGTACAAAGCGGCATTTTTACAAGGGAAACAATAGGCGATGAAGTAAAATTAAGAGATGCGCGCCTGTTTACATTTTATTCAAGATATGGTGATATATTTGCAATTGGGTGTTTCCTGTTTGTTGTTGGTTTTTGGTTATTAGTTGTGAAGAGAAAAAGAAAATGACAATGTATCTTGCAAGAGGCCCAGTCCATGCTATCAATTTTAACCCTTCACTGCCTCCAGTTCATCCCACCGCTTATACGCCTCGGCAAGTTCTTTTTCCAACACTTCATGCCGTGCCTGATACACAGTGACCTTTTTGCCGCTCTCCCGATAAAAGACCGGATCAGCCATGGCCGACAGGATCTGCCGCTGTTCCGCATCGAGATCTTCAATACGCTTCGGCAGAGTATCAAGCTCTTGCTGCTCTTTAAAGCTCAGTTTGCGCTGTTTCTTTTTTTGGGGACTCGGTTCCACTTTTTTAACCTCAACCTTTGACGGGATAGCATGGACCACATTTATCGGCTGGTTCTGGCGAAGCCAGTCGTCATATCCTCCGACATATTCACCCACCCTGCCATTGCCCTCTAACACGAGAGTGCTGGTGACGACATCGTTGATGAACGCGCGGTCGTGGCTCACGAGCAGCACCGTGCCGGGATAATCCATCAAGAGCTCCTCGAGCAGATCGAGTGTCTCGATATCCAAGTCGTTCGTGGGCTCATCGAGCACGAGCACGTTCGACGGCTGGGTAAAGAGCTTCGCGAGCAACAGACGGTTCCGCTCTCCGCCGGACAGAACATTCACGGGACTGCGGGCACGGGCAGGCGCGAACAGAAAATCCTGCAGGTAGCTGATGACATGCCGCCTATTGCCGTTAATGGTTACATGATCATTGCCGTGCGCAATATTATCCTGAACGGTCTTTGCATCATCAAGCTGTCCGCGGTGCTGGTCGAGATAGGCCACTTCGAGGTTCGTGCCGTGCTTCACCGTGCCATTTTGCGGTTTCAGTTCGCCAAGCAGGACCTTGAGCAACGTGGTCTTGCCCGAGCCATTTGGCCCGATTATACCTATCTTGTCCCCACGGATGATGGTCGTTGAAAAATCGCGGATAACCACATTCCCGTTGTAACTGTGGCTTACCCCAGTCGCCTCTATAACCAGCTTGCCTGTGCGTTCCGCTTCCTGCGTCTGCATGCGCGCCACGCCAATCAACTCTCGCCTATCGCTCCTCGTTCTGCGCAGTTCCATGAGCGCACGCACGCGGCCTTCATTGCGCGTCCTGCGCGCCTTGACACCCTGGCGGATCCAGATCTCTTCAGCGGCAAGCTTCTTGTCAAATTTAGCATTCTCTACAGCCTCTCCATCTAGCGCCGCCTGTTTAAGCTCTATATAGGTTTGGTAACTGCCGGGCCAGCTCGTGAGTCTGCCCCGGTCGAGATCAACGATCCGTGTTGCGAGCTTCTGTAGCAGCATGCGGTCGTGAGTCACGAAGAGCAATGTCCCACCGAAGGAGAACAGAAATTCCTCGAGCCAGGCAATGGCATCGATATCCAGGTGGTTCGTGGGCTCGTCGAGGAGCAAGAGATCCGGTGCGTCTGCCAATGCCTTTGCCAGCAGAACACGTCGCTTGAGACCGCCCGAAAGTTCCGAGAACTCAACGTCTTCGGGAAGCTGCAATCGCGTCAGTATCTCATCAACGCGCTGCTGCATCTGCCACCCACCCGCTGCCTCGAACTTATGCTGCACATCCTCAAGCTCGGACATCAGCTTCTCGCTGTGGTCATGGGCCAGTTTGGCGCTCACGTGATGATAGGCGGCAAGCAGTTTCCCCTGCTCGCCGAAGGCGCTCGATACCACGTCGAACACGCTGCCGAAAAGCGCATGGGGAACCTCCTGCGTCAGGAGCGTGGTGCGCACGCCCTGCTGGAACACGATATTGCCGCCGTCTGGCTTTATCTCTCCGGTGATGAGCTTCATGATAGTGGACTTGCCAGTGCCGTTCCGTCCGACCAGACAGACCCGCTCACCGCGGTCGATGGAGAGATCGACTCCTTCGAGCAGCAGCGGCCCGCCGAAGCTGACCTTGACGTTCTGTAAACTCACTAATGCCATGCAATACCCCGTTCTTTATCAACTTGTTGCGCCCGCACAATGTACTCCATGGCCTGCTGAATTGCAACCTAAAACATGGGTTAACTGGAAAACGAAAAGGAGGGCAGGCAAAGAAAAACGCCCATAAACAACTTGATTTGTCTCATCTTCTGTGTAAAATATGATTATCATAATTTTGCGGAGGATTGAATGTTTGACGAGATTCAGGAAAGACTGAAAGGGCTTCAGAATAAATTGATTGAAATCCGGGGTTATCTTTGACCTGGATGCAAAGGGTAAAAAATTAAGCGAGATAGAAAAGGCCGCCGCAGACCCTGCCTTATGGGAAAAGGCTTCAGAGGCGCAGAGCCTTCTCAAGACGCAGGCAGCGCTCAAGGCAGAGATTGCAGCAGTAGCCGATATTGAAAAAGGTCTGGAAGATGCGTCTATCCTGCTGGAACTTGCCAATTCAGAGAACAGCCCTGAAACCGCAAAAGAGGCAGAGGCGAAATTATCCGATACTGAAAACTACATACATCAATTGGACATCCAGAGGATGCTTGGCGGAGAGCATGACAAACTGAGCGCCATCCTCTCAATCCATCCTGGCGCGGGCGGCACAGAGGCGCAGGACTGGGCAGAGATACTCCTCCGGATGTATACCCGATGGGCTGAGAAAAAGAGATACAAAGTTACTGTGGTTGATTATCAGCCCGGAGAAGAAGCAGGCGTAAAGAGCGTTACCTTGACTGTCGAGGGTGAGTATGCCTACGGCTATCTAAAGGCAGAGGTTGGCGTGCACCGCCTTGTCAGAATATCGCCATTTGATGCAAATCAGAGAAGGCACACATCGTTTGCATCCGTGTTTGTCTATCCTGAGATTGAAGACGATATTGAGGTTGATGTGAAAGAAGCAGACCTAAAGATAGATACCTTCAGGTCAGGCGGCGCAGGCGGCCAGAATGTAAATAAAGTGGAGACAGCAGTGCGGATAAGCCATATTCCGACCGGTATAATCGTTGCGTGTCAGGCCGAGCGGAGCCAGCATAAAAACAGGGAACTGGCCATGAAGATACTGAGGTCAAGGATTTATGAATTAAAATTAAAAGAACAGGAAGAAAAGATGCAGGAGTTTCACAAAGGGAAAAAGGAGATTACATGGGGAAGCCAGATCCGCTCCTATGTATTGCAGCCGTACCGTTTGATAAAAGACCATAGAACAGGTGTGGAAACAGGCAATGTAGACGCAGCGCTTGATGGAAAGATAGATGAGTTTATAGAGGC
>JBBTFC010000108.1:0-23047 GCA_038042015.1 Deltaproteobacteria bacterium | reverse complement strand
ACTTGACAAGGATGTGGAATGGCTCGGTAAAAATCCTGATGTAAAGGTAGATGTGCGCGGCTATGCAGACGAGCGCGGGAGCGATGAATATAATCTTAAGCTTTCCGAAAAAAGGGCAAAGGCTGTAATGGACTATCTTGTGAAAAAGGGTATAGACCCGAAAAGGATGAAATTTATAGGTTTTGGAAGGGTAATATCCGCAGATAAGAGCGAAGAGACCATGAGACAGAACAGAAGGGTGGATTTTCTGGTATCCGAATAAAATAATGGCCGGCGCCTTGCTGGTTCAGGCTTGCAGCCTGAAATGAGAAAGAGCGGCAAATAATGATTTATGACATAACCCCACACCGCATATCTCATATCGCATTCATCTTTATAACCCTCCTCCTTTCCGCGATGTCATTCCAAAGAACTGATGTTTATAAAAATAATTTCAGTCTGTGGATGGACGTTGTCAAAAAAACGCCGGTAAAGGCAAGAACCCTCATTAATCTTGGATTGGCCTATGAAGCAAACAAGATGCAGGAAGACGCCGCGAAGAATTATCTTTTAGCCGCCCGGTTAGATCCTAAATACGCGCCTGCCCACAGCAATCTTGCAGCCTTATATTACCAAAAAGGGCTGTTCGATGAGGCAGAAAGGGAGCTAAAACTTGCGATAATCCTTGGCCCGCCGTTTGAAGACCTCCATAGAAGGCTGGGCTTTGTATATATGCAAAAGGGACTTATAAGCGAGGCAAAAAGGGAGTTTGAAAAGGGAATTGCCCTTTTACCAAATCACCCTGACGCGCTGCTCAGGGCCGCGATAGTTTACACTAATGAAGGCTTTTCATACACAGATATTGGCGATTTCAGAAGGGCGGCCTTGCTGCATAATATAGCCCTCTCATTAGACCCTCTTTACCCCAATGCCCATTACGGCGCTGCAATGTCATATGAAGTTGCGGGGCAAAAGGAAGAGGCAATATCCCACTGGCAGGAATACTTAAGACTGTCCCCTGCAGACGAGTCTTTTAGAAAGGATGCAATGGAACATCTTAAAAAATTACAGGCTCAACTGTAATTCTATACTGCAAACCTAAAATGGATAATATCGCCGTCTTTTACAATATATTCCTTGCCTTCAAGCCTCATCAGGCCATTTTCTTTTGCGGCAAGTTCCGAGCCGCATGCAATATAGTCCTTATACGATATCACCTCTGCCCTTATAAAACCCTTTTCAAAATCAGAATGGATTGCGCCAGCAGCCTGAGGCGCCTTTGTATTTTTGGGTATTGTCCATGCCCGCACCTCTTTTTTGCCGGCAGTGAAGTAAGTAATAAGCCCCAATAATTCATACCCCTCTTTTGCCAGCCTGTCAAGACCCGATTCCTTTAAACCAAGCCCTTTGAGGAACTCGACCCGTTCCTCTTCAGGCAGTTCCGCTATCTCCGCCTCAATCCTTCCGCACATAACCACAACCCCTGCCCTCTCTTTTTCAGCGCTCTCTATGACTTTAGCCACAAGAGAAGACCCTCCCTGTAAATCTTTTTCATCCACATTCGCAACAAAGAAGAGCGGCTTTGCCGTTAAGAGATTAAGCTCCCTTAACATCTCTCTTATTCCATCATTGAATTCAAGCGATCGTATGGGTTTTCCATTTTCAAGGGTCTGCTTGAATATAGCGCAGACGTCCATTGCCGCGACAGCATTTTTATCGCCTGCCTTTGCAAGCCTTGCGGTTTTGTCCATACGTTTTTCAACACTTTCCAGATCGGCAAGAATAAGCTCTGTGTCAATTATGCCAATATCCCTTTCAGGATCAACATGGCCTGCCACATGAATAACATTAGTATCTTCGAAACACCTTACAATATGAGCGATTGCATCCACGCTTCTGATATGACCGAGAAATTGATTGCCCAACCCCTCTCCTTTGCTGGCGCCTTTTACAAGGCCGGCGATGTCCAGAAACTCTACTGTTGTGGGGACAATCTTTTCCGGCTTGATAAGATCAGCCAGTTTATAAAGCCTCTCGTCCCTCACAGGCACTATCCCCATATTCGGGTCAATGGTGCAGAACGGATAATTTGCCGCCTGAGCTCCCGCCGATGTGAGCGCATTGAATATGGTAGACTTCCCCACATTGGGAAGTCCCACTATACCGCATGTAAAACCCATATATGTCTCCTTCTAAAAAAACAAAGGCTGGCACAAAGCCAGCCTGTTCATAATTTAAAATCCTGCCTGAATAAGCAGATTAAACCAAAAGCGGCGCAATAATAAGCGCAACTATGCTCATCAGTTTTATAAGTATATTCATTGCCGGACCGGATGTATCCTTGAACGGGTCGCCGACTGTGTCGCCCACTACCGCTGCCTTGTGAGCGATTGACCCTTTTCCGCCCTTATTGCCCTGCTCTATAAACTTTTTGGCGTTGTCCCATGCGCCGCCCGCATTTGCCATAAATATGGCAAGCAGGACGCCTGTTACGGTTGCGCCCGCAAGCATTCCACCAAGCGCGTTTGCCCCAAGGATAAAACCGACGGCTACAGGGGCAGCGACAGCAAGCACACCAGGAAATATCATCTCCGTAAGCGCCGCTCTGGTGCATATATCAATGCACTTATTGACGTCAGGCTTAACGCCGGCGCGTCCTTCGAGGAGGCCGGGGATTTCCCTGAACTGCCTTCTTATTTCATTTACCATCTTGAATGCAGCCTTGCCCACGCTGGTCATGGTGAGCGCGCCGATATAGAACGGCAGGATGCCGCCGAGCAGCAGCCCTATGACAACTTGCGGGTCGGTAAGAGATATATCAAAAGGTTTTCCTGTCTTGAGGGTTATGGCTGCGCCGAATGCCGAGAAAAGGGCAAGCGCAGTCAGCGCCGCGGAGCCTATTGCAAAACCCTTGCCTATGGCTGCGGTGGTGTTGCCGAGGGCGTCGAGGCTGTCGGTTATCTTCCGGACATCGTGGCCGAGACCGCTCATTTCGGATATTCCGCCTGCGTTATCGGCAATCGGGCCGTAAGCGTCAACGCTCATAATGATGCCGGTGGTGGCTAACATGCCGACTGCGGCAATGGCTATACCGTAGATGCCGGCAAAGTAGTTGGAAATAAATATTGCCAGACATATTGATATCAACGGCAACGCGGTTGACTCAAGCCCTACGGCCAAGCCGGTTATGATGTTTGTAGCTGCGCCTGTCTCTGAAGCGTCTGCGATCCTCTGCACCGGCTTGCCGGAAGTGAAGTGTTCGGTCAAAAGTCCTATTGCGCTGCCGCCGAGACAACCCGCTGCCGCAGCCCAATAGACGCTGAAGGTTACGTCGGCCATGCCGGTCATAAAATAACCGAGGACAAGGAATACACCTGTTGCGATAAAGGTAGCATATCTGAGCGCTGCCGCAGGATTAAATTTCTCCAATATATTCATTGCAAATATGCCTATCATTGATGCCACGAGGCCGGTCATAACGAGCAGAATAGGATATGCCATGAGCGTCATCTGCGAGCCGTAATTTGACATCCGGCTGCCTGCGATAGCGGTTGCGCCAAGGGCGATAGATGCGACTATGGCTCCGACATACGATTCAAATATGTCCGCGCCGAGACCTGCTACATCGCCTACATTGTCGCCCACATTATCTGCGATGACGCCCGGGTTTCTTGGATCATCCTCCGGTATTCCTGCCTCAATCTTTCCAACAAGATCGGAGCCTACATCCGCTGTTTTTGTAAATATGCCGCCGCCTACCCTTGCAAAGAGCGCTATGGATGATGCCCCCATGGCGTAACCGTTAATGATTGCCGCTGTCTCAGGCTTGCCGTAGATGAAGAAAAATACGCCTACACCGATAAGTCCGAGGCTTGCAACAGACAGCCCCATGATAGAGCCGCCGAAGAAGGCCGAAGATAAGGCGCGCGCCATATCCGGTTTATACCTGTTCGCCCCTTCCGCAGTGCGGACATTGGCCTTAGTAGCGCCCTTCATGCCGATAAAGCCGGCAAGCATGGAAGATATTCCGCCGCAGACATATGCTATGGCGGTCTGATAATTTATAAATACCGACAGAAGAATAAAGACAATGGCTATAAATGCAAAAATGATTGTGTATTGTCTCTTGAGATAAACCATTGCCCCGTCATGGATAAGACCGGCTATCTCCCTCATCTTGTCGTTTCCGGCAGGAAGCCTGGATATGTGAAGATAAATAAAGAATGCCATCACAAGGCCCGCCAGTCCGAATATCGGCGCAAAATTAGTTAACTGCTGCATGAATCCTCCTCGTTCAATTGAATTTGTTCATCGCTTTTTCAATGCCGTCCTTCAGTATCGCATCCACTACGTCCTTTGCCCTGTCCAGCATCTGATTCAAGACATCTTTTTCATCAGGTGTAAAGCTGTTTAAAACATAGTCGGCAACATCGCCTTGCTGTTTTTCTTTTGGTCTTCCTATCCCCAGCCTGATCCTCGGAAAATCATTGGCGCCGAGGTATTCAATGATAGACGCCATACCTCTGTGGCCGCCGCTTCCACCGCCAGGCCTTATTCTGACAGATCCAAACTCAAGGTCAATATCATCATAGATAACAAGAATATCTTTCGGCTCAATATGGAAATAACCGGAAATACCCTGAACAGCCTCGCCGCTCAAATTCATGTAGGTCTGCGGCTTTAATAAAATTACCTCTTTGCCGGCAATACTCCCTTTCCCCCAAAGACTCTTAAAATTGCTTTTGCTCAATGCTATGGAGTTGGCCTCTGCCACATGGTCAACAGCCATAAAACCTATGTTGTGCCGCGTCTTGCTGTATTTTGCCCCTGGATTGCCGAGTCCAACGATTAACATTTATCACTTCTTCTTCTCTTCCTTCTTCTCTGTCTTTTCTTCCGCCTTCTTATCTTCCTCTTTTACCTCAAAGCTCTTTGCTATCTCTGCCTTTGCCTCTTCAGCGGTCTTTACCTCAACCTCAGCCATCGGCGCGGCGACTAATGCAACAGTTATATTGGGGTCGCCAATCACCTTTAACCCCTGTGCCAGTGTAATATCTTTCGCATGAATGGACTGTCCGATAATAAGATGGGTTACATCAACATCTATCTTATCCGGTATCTGATTTGGCAGACATTCTATCTTTAATGTTCTGGCTTCGTGCTGTAATATGCCGCCAAGCTCAACGCCCTGAGCCTTGCCGGTAAGATGGATAGGCACATCCACAACCATCTTGTGGTCCATTAGCAATTCGTAAAGATCAACATGGATTATATCCCTCTTTAATGGGTCTCTCTGGAATCCCCTGAACATCACAGTCCTTGCCTTTTCTTTATCGCCTTCTATCTTTAGATTTACAATGACATTGCCCCTTGCCCCTGTAGTCAGGGCCTTATTCAATTCCAAGGCCTTAACAGTCAGGGGAATTGCCTCTTTGTAGGCAGGCCCATAAAGCACACAAGGGACAAACCCATCTTTCCTAAGTTTTTTAGCTATCTCTTTCCCAATGCCGCTTCTTGGCTGGGCTGCTAATTCTATCTGTTCCATAATTCCTCCGGTTTAGCTGATAGCTGATAGCTCATAGTAAAAGCTATGAGCTATCAGCTTATTTCAAACAAACAACGAACTTACCGATTCGCCATAGTGTATCCTCTTAATAGCCTCTCCCAGAAGGGGGGCTACTGTAAGAGATTTTATTTTATTTATTTTTTTTGCCTCATCGCGGAGCGGAATGGTGTCTGTAACAATTACCTCTTTTATTGGTGATTTCTTCAGCCTTTCCACAGCAGGCCCGGAAAGCACAGGATGGGTGCAGCATGCATATACCTCTTTGGCGCCCTGTTTTACAAGGGCATCTGCCGCCTGTGTAATAGTTCCTGCCGTATCTATCATATCATCTAAAAGTATGCAATCCTTGCCGCTTACATCGCCGATTATATTCATAATCTCAGCCACATTCGGCGCCGGCCGCCTTTTATCTATCATTGCAAAGCTTATATTGAGCTTCTTCGCAAACGCCCTTGCCCTTTCAACGCCGCCTGCATCAGGCGATACAATTACAGTGTTATCCGTATAATTCTTTTGTATATGCTCCAGAAGAACCGGCGTGGCATACAAATTATCAACAGGGATATTGAAAAAACCCTGTATCTGACCTGCATGCAGGTCCATACATAAAATCCTTGTTGCGCCGGCAACTGTTATCAGGTCTGCAACGAGCTTGGCTGTTATCGGCGTCCTTGGAGCAACCTTCCTGTCCTGCCTTGCATAGCCGTAGTAAGGGATAACCGCTGTTATGGCATGGGCAGACGCCCTCTTGAGCGCATCAAGCATAATAAGGAGTTCCATCAGGTTTCTATTGCCCGGGCTGCATGTTGACTGGATTACATATACCTCCATCCCCCTGACGCTCTCCTGAATCTCAACACAGATCTCCCCGTCGCTGAAGCTTTTAACCTCAGCCTTACCTGGAGGAACACCAAGATGCCGGCATATATCTCCGGCAAGAGGAGGATTAGAATTTCCCGCAAAGATTTTAAGTTTATCAAACATAATAAAAGCAGGTTAAGGTTAAGGGTAAGGTTGAGAGAAACTCAATAGGTATTTGCTCAACCTCAACCTTTACCTCAACCTGTATTTGCCAACTGGCTGGGGCGGGAGGATTCGAACCTCCGAATGCAGGAATCAAAATCCTGTGTCTTACCGCTTGACGACGCCCCAAAAAAACAGTGGTCAGTGGTTAGTGATCGGTATAAAGATTTTAAACTGAACACTGTCCACTGAACACTGTATCACAACCCCTGTGCCAAAAAAACTGTATACCTTTTTTGTTTAAAAGCCCCCTTTAATAATCCGAAGGCTTCTTCTGCTTTGTCCTTATCAGGGAATATACCAAAAACAGTCGGGCCGCTCCCTGACATCAGCGCCCCGGTTGCCCCGACGGCTGACAGGGCGTCCTTTATTTCCTTAATCTCAGGATATTTCCCGATTGTTACTTCTTCAAGGTCGTTTGCTAAAAGCCCCTGCCACTGCTGAATACCAACAGGGTCTTCCAGCGAAACTTTTAAAATGGCTATGTTAATATCCTCATTGCTTTTTGTCAAGTTTAAATTTTGATATGCCCACTGTGTTGAAACAGGGAAACCTGGGTTAATCAGTATATACCAGAATTTCGGAAGTTCAATTGGTTCAAGGGATTCGCCCCGACCCCGTGCAATGCATGATTTGCCGACAATAAAAAGCGGCACATCAGAGCCAATGCCTGCGCCTATTTCAATAAGGCTGCCTGTTGAAATATTTTGGGAGGTGATTTCGTTCAATGCCCTTAAAACTGCTGCCGCATTGCTGCTCCCGCCCCCAAGTCCGGCGGCAACAGGTATGTTTTTTTTAATAGTGATAGACAACCTCCTATTTATTCCGGTGGTTCTGAAAAATTCCGCTGCCGCCCTGTATGCAAGATTAGTCCGGTCGCATGGAACATTTGCATTATCACATGAAACAATAATGCCGCTCCCATTTTCCATCTCCATAAGAATCTCATCGTAGAGGGAAATGGGCTGCATGACGGATACAATGTCATGATAACCGTCATCTCTTTTTCTTAACACTTTTAAAAAAAGATTTATTTTGGCGGGGGAAAGAACGCGGTGCAAGATACCCATCTGTCTAAGCCTTTCTCCTTATCAATGAAAAGTTTTATCATTCAATCTTAACCACGAATGGCACGTCGTGCACCATGTCTGAGCGTCGGAATTGCCCCCATCCTTTGTAAATTCCAGGGTGCGGAAAGTACGCTTCAAACGTCACCGCGCCGCCTGGCGTTTTTCCCTCTACATGATGGGAGTGAACGTAGCGCTTGCCGTCCCCGCTAATGACGATGAGGTGGCCCATTGCCCCCAAATAGGGCTGAAGGTCGGCAACCGGCTTGCCAGCCGCATCGAATAAGGCGAACGAGATTCGGGTTGTTCCCTCCGACTTGGTCTTCTCCATCGCGATATCCGCCACGAGGCCATCGCCCCTCACCCGGCCCGGAGTATTCGGGACAAGTTGCGGACTCGGGGGTGGCATTCCCGCGACATTCACCTCAGCGATTGCTGTAGTCTGCTTCTTACCTCTGGGCTTGTAGTCAGCATAGAGCCGATACTTTCCGGCGGTTGGGAAAGTGAACGTCTCGGTGATGTTTTTGGCACGATCTATCTTCGGGTGGATATGGGCAAATTGGTCCAACCCGTCGCGCACAATGATGAGATGCAGCTTCTTTTCGTGAACAGTCTCGAAGTCCTTGACCATGGCTCCGGTCGCGTCATGGATTATGAGATGGAGCTTGACCGGTTGTCCCGGTTTGATGTCGGACGGCTCTGTACTGACCATAAGCATCACCCCAGCCTGCGCTACATCGTGCCCGCCGTGTTTATCCTGGGTTTTCTTGGTATTATCCCCATGAGATGGCTCCTCCTCGGCAGCTGCAATGCCGGTAAACATACCGGCCATAATAAATACAACGCTTACTGCAAAACAGATTAGTCTTCTCGTCATACTGTCTATAACCCCTCCTTTTAACTTTTAATATGTCTATCCCAATACTATAGCAAATGTTATGTAAAGGGGCCGGATTTATTTAATTGACAACGTTTGATAACAAGAGAAGTTTGGGCAGCGGATTCAGTTTATAGAACAGGGGCGCCCAAAAGAGACCTCAAAAATAAATCTATCCCCTTTTACTACCGTGATAGACCAGTTCGGCGAGCCGCAACAACCGTTCCTGGCGCTGGCCTCATCGTTACCGCTCAACGGCGAATGCCTCAATATGGCGTTCACACAGTGACTGGCAGCAGGGTAATCAGGCCCGCTATGTGTACCGGACCCGCCCGCGATTAACCTCAAAACGCGGCGTCGATGCCCACCAGCACATAGCCTTCCTTTGTCGGGTGGGCGGTGAAGCTCGTGGTCTCCTTCTGGAAGTCTCCGGTCAGTTCGATTACACCCTTCACGTTGCGCATGAAGTAGTACGAGGAGGTGACGGTGAGGGTGTTGATGTTGATGCCTTCGAAGATTGTGCCGGTGTTCTCTAAGTCGTTGGCATCGGCGTAGTTGTACAACAGCGAGAACACCCAGCGGTCGCTGTGGATGTAGTCCACGCCTGCAAAGCCGCCCCACCACTGGTAGTCCTGGGACGGGGCGCTGTCGAGAAAGCCCTGCCAGTCGTTCCACAACGCCTGCACGAACCAGTGGGTTTTGATGTCGATGTCGCCGGAGGAATTCACACCGACAATGTGTTTGGCGGTGTCGCGCGTGCCGGCCGTGGCACCGAGCGTGCCGCTGCGGCTTTTCTGCTTACCGGACAGGCCGAAAAGACCGATGTTCACCGAACCTACGTCCACGCTGGCGTGGGCGAACACGTTCTTGCGCGTGTCATTGTCGAACATGTGATCTGCACGTTGAAAGCCGGGACTGTTGACCGTGAAGTTGTCGGTAATGCCATTACCGTTCACCGCCCCGAATGCCAGACTCACCGGCCCGAAGCCGCGATCTAATATCACGCCGCGGTCGTAGGTGAGGCCGGCCATGCGGTAAGCCATGAAGTCCTGGAAGGTCAGGCGCGTCTCGCGCGGAAACATCAGGTCATTCACTTGGAACTGGCCGAGCATGGTGCCGACCTTGCTGCCGAAGGCATCGTCATGCCGGAACCAGGCGTCTTCAATCAAGGTTGCGCCATTCGCGCCCTTCTCGGCGAAGATGCCGTAAAAGTAATAGGTGATGTGGTCCGAAAGCGGTGCGCTGGAGAGCAATTTGATGAGATACGGTGTCTGGAAATCGAACTCGGCATCGTTGTCGGTGAAGCCAGTGTGGGTGCTGTTGACCTCGCGTCCCTGCCGGCCCTGTACGAATGACTGCATGCGGAGCGCGAGCGGCGGATATTTGGGCAGGGCGAGCATGTCGTCCTTGGTGTCGACCGTGGTCTTCTCTCGCCAGTTGGGCAGGCGGAAGTTATTGTTGCGGAACTGCTCACCGAATTCATTCAGACGCGGAAAGGCGGCGTGGCAGGCGGCGCAGCTCATTTCGTATTGGCGCGCAAACACCGGCATGGCGGCGGTGGTCTGCGCCCACAACGTCAGACCGAGCACGGCCGTTGCCGTGGTAGCAAACCGGCGGCCGATCACTACGGAAGGCTGATGCATGATTTTTCTCCTTATGTGTAATCAGAGATTGTTGGGTTTTTCAACAAGCTCTTAGTAGTAGTATACAGTTTTCTCCTTTTATCAATTTTTATCGTGGCAGTCAACAGTAATTTGCATGATGCTTTCATATAAACAACAATCTTTCTTGTATAGAGGGTACAATTAGAGGGTACAATTACTCTTTTGTTTTTTACTTTCTTTTTATTCTGGATTATTGTAGAATTTTGCAGCATGGAGTCCCATCAACATCTTAAATCCCAGAAACATGAGTTTTTCAGCCCTACCTTTGGAAACCTTTCCTTTGAGGACGTATTCAATAAACTGATTGAATATATGGAGGACGATACCAGCTGCAGGTACAGCATCATTATCGGAACCGACTCTTTTCTGGCGGCAGAGACCCTTTTTATAAGCGCCATAATCATCCATAGGATAGGCCGAGGCGGCCGTTATTTTTATAAGAAGATTCGGCATAGGAAGCTTAAAAACCTGAGACAGCGGATTTTTTATGAAACATCTCTAAGCCTTGAAACAGCGGCTATGGTGAAGGCCAAATTATCAGAAAACGGCTATGCAAAGCTGCCTGTTGAGATCCACCTTGATGTTGGTGAAAACGGCGACACAAAGGATATTGTCAGAGAGGTGGTCGGCATGGTGACCGGCTCAGGGTATGCGGCTGTTACAAAACCAGATGCCTATGGCGCAAGCAAGGTAGCGGATAGGCACTCAAAGTAAAGAAAAAGGTTGAGGTTAAGGGGAAAGGAAAATTGAAGATTGGAAATTTTAAATTTTAAATTTGCAATTTACAATCTGCAATTATTAAAAAACCGTAACAACAGGGCTTAAGCCCTGTTTCTACAACTGTTTCTTTTAGTTTTTGACTTTTCTTTCATAGGAGGTTTATATGTTTGGATGGGTATTTTTGGGCATTTTAGTCATTCTGATTATCTGGGTTATTGGTATGTACAATAATATGGTGACTTTGCAAAATCAGGTGCAGAACGGATGGCAGCAGATTGATGTCCAGCTCAAAAGAAGGCACGACCTTATCCCAAACCTTTTAAACACCGTGAAAGGCGCAATGGAGTTTGAGAGGGAAACCCTTTCAAGGGTAATAGAGGCGAGGGCAAGGGCGGTCGGCGCCCAGACCGTTTCAGGAAAGGGGGAGGCGGAAAATATGCTTACCCAGGCGCTCGGCAGGCTCTTTGCCCTGGTAGAGAACTACCCTGATTTAAAGAGCAATCAGAACATCCTCCAGTTTCAGGAAGAGCTTACATCTACGGAAAACCGCATAGGTTTTGCCCGTCAGTTTTATAATGACATAGTCGCTCAGTTCAACATTAAACGGGGGGTATTTCCATCCAATATAATTGCCGCGCTCTTTGGGTTTAAAGCCGGTGAATACTTCCAGACAGAAGAGGCTGCGAAAGAAGTCCCAAAGGTGGACTTGAGTTTGAAATAGTAGAAAAGGGGTAGTAAATTATGACAGATATCTACTCCCAGCAAAGGCGAAACCGCAGGCTGACTATTGTTCTTATTGCAGCCTTTTTTATTATCCTCGGCATCCTTGGATTTGCAATCGACAGCTACACATTTGGAACGTTGAAGACCACCGGCCTTCCGGTTGCAACCCTAATTGCCGTTTCATTGGCAGGCATCAATGGATTTGCCGCATATTTTTACGGCGATAACGTCGTGCTTTTTTCCCTCAGGGCACAGCCGCTCCAGTTTGAAAACCCTCTGCACAAAAAGCTTCACAATGTGGTGACAGAAATGGCTCTGGCGTCAGGGCTTCCCATGCCGAAGATATATGTGATTCCTGACCCCGCGCCAAATGCCTTTGCGACAGGCAGGGATCCTCAACATGCTGTAGTTGGCGTTACCGAAGGGCTTTTGGAAACCATGAACAGGGAAGAGCTTCAGGCAGTGATAGCGCATGAGATGGGGCATATAAAAAATCAGGATATACTCTTAATGACAGTGGTGACAGTGCTTGTGGGAACAATAGTTCTTTTGTCGGACTGGGCTCTCCGGGCGTGGAGATACGGCGGCATAAGGACAAGGCGGGGTTCAAAGAGCAAAGGAATGCATCCTGTAATGCTTCTTATTATTGTTTTGTTTGCCCTGCTTGCGCCTCTGTTATCCAGAATTATTGCTATGACTGTGTCAAGACAGAGGGAATATCTGGCAGACGCATCCTCATCGGAATTTACAAGAAATCCTTTAAGTCTTGCAAGCGCATTGGAAAAAATAGCCGGCGCATCATCTCCTGTAAAGAATGCGCACAAAGGGACTGCGCATCTTTTTATCAGCGACCCGCTGCAGAGAAAACTTGATAATAAAGAGGGCCTTTTTGCCGATGTCATGTCCACTCACCCGCCGATTGAGAAGAGGATAGAGAGACTAAGAAGGATGGCATATATTTATGAACGAACAACCTGATAAAAAACTCAGTTGTCCTGAATGCAGCGGCATTTGCAAAGAGGTGTATGCGGAGGCGAACTATGGAAGGGCTCTCCTTCTTGACCAGTGCAATGACTGCGGCGGCATATGGTTTGACAACTGGGAGCTTTATTATCTTAAGGATGCGGAGGCAAAGAGGCTTGATACGGTTAACTTAAATAGCCTTTTAGCCAAAAGCCTTATCCAAAAAGGCGCGGACCTTTGTCCAAGGCGCTGCGGTATTCCCCTTGAGCCGTTTCAAGACCCGAATCTGCCGGCAGATTCAAGGATAAACAGATGCAAAAGATGCAACGGTTTATGGTTAAACAGAGGCGAGTTGGTTAAATATGAAGAGCACAAAAATAAGCTGCGCAGCAGATTTGAAAAAACTGAAGCCTCAACAAAGGGCGCTATCTCAGCGCTTGCTGTTGACAGCCAGCAGGCAAAATGGGAAACTATCGGACATCTGAGGACAACGTTAAGAACCAGGCCTGAACCGGATATAAACGTCCTCGAATCCGGAGATACAAATTGGGACAGGGCGGAGATTACTAATGATGCGCTGTTTTTAATCCTTCAAATACTATTTAAGGTAATATTTAAGATATAAACTGCTCAATTAGTATCTGGGACCGCCTGCCATTGCCTCCAGCCTCTTTATCCTTTCTTCAATGGGCGGGTGCGTGCTGAAGAGTTTCAAAAGGCCTCCCCCGCTTAACGGACTTACAATAAACATGTGCGCTGTCGCCTCATTTGGAACAGCCATCGGGATCCTCTTATTGCCGTATTCAAGCTTTCTTAAGGCATTTGCCAGCGAGAGCGGATTGCCGGTTATCTTTGCTCCGCCTTCATCAGCGACGTATTCCCTGCTTCTGGATATGGCCATCTGAATAACCATTGCCGCCAGAGGCGCAACAATCATCATTACAATAAGAGAGATAGGATTCCCTCCTCTTTCATCGTTCCTTGAGCCGCCGAACATTGCCGCCCACTGCGCCATATGCGCAAGATAGCTTATAGCGCCTGCAATTGTGGCAGATATGGTTGATATGAGGATGTCTCTGTTCTGGATATGGGCAAGCTCATGGCCTATGACTCCGGTAAGTTCTTCTTTTGTTAATAGCCGCATAATCCCTGTTGTAGCCGCTACTGCTGCATGGCCTGGATTCCTTCCGGTTGCAAAGGCATTCGGGGTGTCATTTTCCATGATATATACCTTTGGCATCGGAAGCCCTGCCTTCATCGTCAGATCGCGGGTTATAGCGTATAGCTCAGGGGCCTCTGCCTCTCTTACCTGTTTGGCGCCATACATCATAAGCACTATCTTGTCGCTGAACCAGTAAGCCCCGAAGTTCATTATACCTGCAAATACGAGGGCCGTCGTTGCCCCGCCCCTGCCGCCAAGCGCATCGCCTGCAAATACAAGTATGGCTGTAAGCGCTGCAATAAGCATTGTAGTTTTTAAATAGTTCATCTGATACTACCTCCGTTAAAATCTTTCTAATATTGAATATATGGCATTGAACCCTTTAAGTCAAGTGCATGAAAAATTTCTGGCGGATGCGTATGTGCCGAGGGCGCTGGAAGGGATAAAATTTATAATCCGGCCTCAAGCAGCGGCTTCGGGATGTCTCTTTATATAGCTGTCAATTGCCAGTTTATCCTCTTCCTTTATATCCATAAATCTAATGCCGTAATAATTCATACCTGCCCCTCTCCCGTCTGCCTTTCTTAGCACCTCGCCTGCAGCAGTTATCGGCGTAGAGTTGCCCGGCACAAAGAATGAACAGGATACAGTCTCCCCTATAGAAAGGGCATGGCCGGTTTCTATTAAAACGCCGCTCACACTGATATTTACTGTATTGCCAAGAAACGATTCCGACGGCGCCCCCCTTGCGCCCTCCACCCCTATCCTTGCAAGAATACGGATATCGCGTCTGACAGGTATGTTGATATATTTCCCGACCTTTTGCAGAAACTCTGAAGGGTTTATTGGTTTAAGTATAACATCATTTGCGCCTGCCTCAAGGCATATATCAACGTCCTTGGCGCTTGTTGTAACTATTATTATAGACACCTTATTAAGGTTGCCGTCATTTCTTATAATCCTGCATACCTCGTTGCCATTCATTCCCGGCATATATAAATCGCAGAGGATAATATCAACCTTTTCCCTTCTATGTATTTCTATAGCTTCCTGGCCTGATGTAGCTGTAAATAACTGGATGTTGCTTCTGTTTGCGAGAAGGGTCTTCTCCAATTCCAGGAAGAGTTTAACATCGTCCACCAAAAGCGCCTTTTTCATTCCGCTATACCTCCATTTAAAAGATAGTATTCAATTTTACCTATATGCAAAAGTACAACCTCGCGGGTTCATTGGAAAGGAATTTAACATGACGTTGAAGAGAGGTCAAGCCAAAAGCCCTCTTACTGCGTCTCTAACAGCAGCTATCTCAACGCCTGTGCTCATACAATAGCCCTGCGGCCTTTTATTTACAACAGCAAGCACAGGCAGCGGGTAGGCGTCTTGTATCCCGGATATCAAATCCCTTTCACATGCCACTGCCACTATTGCATTGGGTCTTTTTTCATAGACCTTTCTTCTCGCTATTGTCCCGCCGGTAGACACAAAAAGGTCTATGCCGAATTCCTCTGAAAGCCACAGAAGCTCCGCTATTTCGCACCTGCCGCACCCGACACAGTTTTTTACGCTCTGGGTCACCTTTATCTTGCAGCCAACAAACTGAATGCAGTGAGGCATGAGAATAAGAATCCTTTCGGGTTTGAACCTTTTCCCAAGCCCTTTGACAAGCTGATTATTTATCTCTATGAATGACTGCTCTATCTTTATCTTTGGTATCCTTAAAATGCCGCCCACCATTATCATCAGGGGCAGGAAGAATTTTATCAGGATGCCTCTGAACTTATAAGAAAAGAATATATCCCTTCCTTTTATAATGGCAAGGCTTATTCCTACTGCTCCGGCTACAAGTATGAGGATTATTACAGCAAGCCCGATGCCAAGTATAATTGGAAGCGCAGGATGGATATTGACAAGGCCTATTGATGGTATATACCAGAAGAAAAAGCCTACAAACAGTATAATAAAAGTGCAAAAAGAAAGAAGGCCAATAAATATCCCTTTAGCAGGCCTATAAGGAACACTCTCATCACTGCTGTTCCATTCCGATTCCCGTTCAATCAAAGATTTGCCCTTTGACAATTCTGTACCCCTTTATAAATTCAGACGCTGTCATCCTATTTTTGTTTTCCGGCTGCAATTCTTTAATGAGCAGAATGCCTTTGCCTGTTGCCACAAAAATACCTTCTGTAGATATATTTATTACGGTTCCTGGTTCTTCCTTGACCCCTGCTTCAACTTCCGCCTTGAATATCTTTATCTGCTTGCCGTCCCACCTTGTATATGCGCCAGGCCACGGGTTCGAACCCCTTATAAGATTTTTTATCTCCTCTGCCTTCATTGTCCAGTCTATGCGGCCGTCTTCCTTTTTCAGCATTGGCGCGTATGTTGCCTGTGAATCGTCCTGCGGAATCGGTCTTATTGTTTCCGACTTAATGCCCTTTATTGTTTTTATAAGCAGATCGGCTCCAATATATTTTAATCTGTCATATAAACTCGACGCCGTGTCATCATCTCTTATCTCAACCTTTTCGGTTAAGAGCATATCGCCTGTGTCCATGCCCTCATCCAGAAGCATTGTTGTTATGCCCGTCTCCTTTTCGCCGTTTATTATAGCCCAATTTATAGGCGCCGCGCCGCGATATTTCGGCAATAAAGAGGCATGGACATTTATACAACCCTTTGGAGGAATGTCCAAAATAGTCTTTGGCAATATCTTTCCATAGGCCACAACTGCTATAACATCAGGGGAAAAATTCCTGATTGCAGTTATAAATGTCTCGTCCTTAATTTTTTCAGGCTGAAACACCGGTATATTATGCTTAAGGGCAGCCTCCCTGACAGGCGGAGGGGTTAATTTCTTTCCCCTTCCCCTTGGTTTGTCAGGCTGGGTTACAATTGCTATAACATTTTCACCAATCCCTATCAATGCCCTCAGAGATGGAACTGCAAACTCAGGCGTGCCCATGAAAACGATTCTTAATCTTTTATCCAAATGCTTCCTGCTAAGTTTAAAATTATAGATAGAGTAATTTTATTTTTCAAAACTAAACAAATTGATGGTTCTGTTTAACACCTTGGTTTTTAACTCATCAGCAAAACTACTGCTCAGGAAAGGCATAATAGCCGGCTTGTTTTCACCAACAATTTCCTTCCGTATTATAGAAAAGAAATTATGTAAAACATCCCTGTCAAACTGTTTGTTATAATTTTTTTTCAATTCCATTATAACCTCGTCTGGAGTAAGCGATGGCCTATAAGGTCTGTCTGTGGTCATTGCATCAAAGGAATCTGCAACAGTCATAATCTTAGATCCCAATGAGATTTCATTGCTTCCTAAACTATCCGGATAACCTCTCCCGTCAACCCTTTCATGATGGTTGCGAACCATTTTTGGTATACCAGTCCACGGGAACTTTACTTTAGAAAGTATCTCATAACCTATAACAGGATGGGAATTCAGCTCAACAAACTCATTATTTGTAAGAGGACGATCCTTATTTATTATCGATTTATCGATAGCAATTTTACCAATATCATGGAGAAGCCCTGCTATCCTAATGCCTTCTGTTTCATCCTGCGACCACTTCATCTCGTTTGCGATAGCAGCACAGTATGCAGAAACCCTGTGCGAATGCCCTTTAGTATAGGCATCCTTAGCATCTATAGCCGTAGCAAAGGCATGTATAGTATCGTAATAGATACAGATTAGATTCTCATAAAGCTTCTTGTTTTCATCATATTTGCCCATAAGCTTTCTTAAAAGAGATTGGTTATGTAAGCTGACCGCAATATGGTGAGCAATGACAGACAGGAGTCTGAAATCATCTTTGCTATAAACCTCTCCAGAAAACTTCTCACCTATGGCTATAAGACCAAGAAGATCCTCTCTAACTACCAAAGGCGCCAATATCCTTACCTTTATCTTCTCTAAACCGGTTTTCCCTACCCCTAAAAAGGATGTTGCTTTTTTGTTGCTGCTAATGTCTATCGGGGTTTTTAAAGCAACTAACTCCTTAATGGTTTCTTCCTCCAACTTAATGACGCAATCATTTATATCCCCAATTCCTTTAGAAGCTATCGGCTTTGCTGTCTTTTTGCCATGATCAAACTGGAATATCGCCCCTTTAAAGGCTGAAAAGTTTCCCATAATCATATATAAAGACGACTTTACAATCTTATTAAAATCCTTGGGAGATGTCAGTTCTTCACCCAATTCAGACAGGGTGTCCAGGTTAAAAAGCAATCTCTCCAACCCATACGCCACATCGTTCATTGCATACCCCCTTTCTATAAAACGCAATCGGCTATTCTATTCATGAGCAAGCATCTTTCCTATTGCCTCTTCCTCCGTTTGAAATATGGAAATATGTTTTGTAAGTCCCAGCATATTAAAGATATCGTGATTTACCTTTTTGAGGCTGGAGAAAAAAAGAATGCCGTTTCTTTTCTTAACCTTCTCCATAATGCCTACCAAAATGGATATGCCAATAGAGTTGACCAATTCTGTATTAGCGAAGTCTATAACAATTTTTTTCTTTCCTCTGTTGAGAAACACATCGCATTCATCCTCTAATTTTACACCCTCAATATCATTTAGATAATTATCCGTATAAATAACAACACAGCCTTCCAATTCTTTAAAGTTTTTAACTTTTCCGCTCATATACATTCTCTCCATTTCTTTTTATATACTTAGTCATAACAAGCTTGACGCCGCCATGCACCTTTTCAAATCTTACTTCATCCATCAGCTGTTTCATCAATTCTATCCCCCATCCCCTATTAGAAGGCCCAACAAGTTTAAGAACATCGCTGGTTTCATGTTTAAAAGTTGGGTCAAAATCCTTGCCTTGATTTGTGATATTAATCACTAGTCGGTCGCCGCCGGCAATGACCCTGCAATAGACCTTGCCATTCTTGACCTTACTATGCTCAAATGCATTTATACATGCCTCTACCAAAGCGGTCTTTATCTGAGCAACAGCATTATTATCAAAACCCATATTTATCCCGATCTCTTCCACAGCTTTGGCAGCAACAAGCTCGGCCCTTGTTGACATAGGTAAAATTATCTCATACTCTTTTAAAGGGGTTAAGCTTTTCATATCATTTGGCGGGTTTACCGCCGCATTGCTATCTTCAATAATATTTTTTAAAATATTGAGTTGAACGGCATCGGTTGTATAAATAGCCTCAACACTCAGTCTCTTAAGGGCCTCGCCGGTAAACCCCTCTCTGGCGATTATCCACCTTTTTACAGCAGTGGTTTTAGTATTGCTTGTTATAATATTGCACTGCCGTACAAACCTTTCTACATCGATTATGCTCACAACAGCAGGAGTTTCTTTCATTCCAACAATCCATACAATTTCATTTTCATCGTCATATCTGCTGTTATTAAAGCCATGTCCAACAATTATTGAAAATCCTTTTTCTGCCAATCCTACCATATTGAAACAACCCACTATCTGTGGCAATGATATCTTATCATTTTCTTTGATAGCGCCTTCTTTTCTGTAAGCTTCATAATTATTGTGTTTAGCCAAAAAGTCCTGATTGCGAAAAAGAATTTTAGGAATCCATTGACCATTAAACTTCTTCAATAGGCACAACAATTCTTCCTTAATTTTCCCCTTAATCTTTATGCTCCGTATGTGGAAGCCTTCCTTTAGTTTTTCCTGTGCTATTTTTGTCTTTGCCTCTGCCAATGAATTCCTTTTTACCTCTTTTTCATAAAGGTAATGAATGTAATCTGCTGCAATACTATCACCAATCCATTTTATCGAACCGCAGTCTGCGTCCAATAAATAAAGTTCACACAAGTTGGATATTAATTTACTGGTCTCATCATTGTCCAATGTCGTCTTTTCCATGATATCTTCCTCTGAAACCCCGCTTTTAGAATTAATACAGGCACGCAATATCCGTAAGGCATTCAGACTCTTTATAGAGATAACTGAACCAAGAGAAAAACCTATACTGCCTTCCGTCAGTTCCGTCATATATATATCTACAAAATCCTTTAGAGTTGTTAAACTTTTTTCCTCTTTCTTGGCAGCCGTCATAATGCTTTTAATATAGACAGGATTCCCATCCAGTTGTCTTGCAGCAACAGCAAGTATTTCGCTATCACAGTTTATATTATACCTCTCACTCACTGCTTCCATCATTCTAATAGAAGACTCTTCGCTTAAACCTGTTAGCTCCATAACCTTTATTGAACTCGGGGATATCCCATCTTCAAATAACCTTCCGGCACAGCCGGTTATCAGGTAAGAGACAGAACCCGACATCAATGTTTTAATATACTCTTTTGATATTATAAGGCTTTCTTTATAAAGATTTGTCCTTGCTGCGGGATTAAAATCATCAAGCATCAAAAAGATAGGAGTATTATGATCAACAGCGATCTGGTGAGGGGCGCTTATGGCATTTCTCAAAATGGCTATTTTGTCGCCATATTTTATGCCTTCACGGTGCAGGGTAAGAAATTTGGATATATTGCTCAATTCCATATCTTCAAGCAGATGCTCTAATTTATTTATGGAGATATTTTCTGTTACTATTTCAGGTCTCTTCGTCAGGAAAGCAACATATTGTTTTATGAAATCCATTATATAGTCAGCAGAAAAATCTTCTATATTACATCCGTATTTGAATCTGTAATATATAGGCACTATTTTGTCCTGGTCCCAAAAAAGCCTGTGATAAATGCGTCTTAACAGCTCTGTTTTGCCTATCCACCGCTTGCCCGCAAGGTATATGCCGTAAGCCTGTTTCGGCATAGAGGTGGCGTGATTATAGATTTTATCTATCTCAACCTCTCTGCCAAAGAACTCGCTATCCTGACAGACATTAAATATTATCTTATTATTGTCCATAGCCTACTACCCTGTTTTTGCCTCCGGCCTTAGCCAGATACATTGCCTGATCCGCCTTATCTATAATATCTTCCATACTATCAGCATCAGCTGGGAATTCAGCGATACCTATGCTTATTGATACCACCTGACCGGGAGGGGTTTTATTTCCTATAAATCTTATATCTTCAACATTCCTCCGTATCCTTTCCGCAATAACGTATGAATTTGCCTTGGTAGTATAAGGAAGTATCACACTAAACTCTTCTCCTCCAAATCGCGCGGCCACATCGATAGAACGTACAGCATCCCTGATAGCATAAGCAATCCTTTTTAGAGCCTTGTCTCCGGCTATATGGCCATAATTATCATTGAACGCTTTAAAATCATCTATATCCATCATAAAGATTGTAAATGGCTCATTATGGCGCTTGGAGCGCTCCATCTCTTCAAACAACCTTTCCTGAAAATATCTCTTGTTAAAAAGTTCAGTTAAGGAATCTGTTATAGAAATCTTTTTCAGATCTTCTGTCATTCTGTAATACGTCCCCCTTTCCAAGGCTATGGAAGCATAGCAGGCAAAAGACAGTAAAAGCTGTAAATCATCTTCAGAAAAAACTTCTCCGGTTATCTTGTCCGCTATATTTATAACACCAATGGTGCGGGAACCAATCTTTAATGGTATGCTTACCAGGGATTTTGTCTTATATCGCGATCGATTTTTTCTGCCAAAGGTTTCAGATTCGATGTCTTTGGCAATAATCGGGATGCCCTTTTCTATTACCATCCCTGATATACCCTCCCCGGTCTTAACCTTTACGTTTTCAAGTATGCTCTTGTCTATTCCTTTTGATGCCTTAACGGTCAAGGTCGTATCTTCGCCGTCCAATAGCATAAGAGAACCTTGCTCTGCGCCAACTAATTCTGCGGATTTGTTTAAGATAGCGTTATATAACTCTTCTTGATCCAATATTGACGCAATTGTCTTGTATGCCTCTTCCGGGATATTAATCCCTTTAGTTTTTTCCATTACATGCCGGTCAACTTTCATGCCTTCCAGCACAAAAGAAAGCTGGTTTGCCAAGAGGGTAAGAAGCTTGATAGACTCTGTGGGTATTTTAGTATTAAATATGCATAATAAACCAAAAACTTTATCCCATATTGTCATAGGGAAAATATGAATAGATGTTATCCCCAGCGGCAGCCCCATATCTTTAATATCTGGAATACTATCACAGGCCGCAGGTTTTTTTGATTCCCCAACCTTCTTAATAATATCCAGAGAATCCGAAATTGCCAAGTTGGATATCAGGTTGCTTTGACGCCCAAAAGCAGCAACTGTATGATAAGTCTGCTTATCATATTTCTCCATGACACAGACAGTATCCACATCGAAGAGTACGGCCATTGCGTTAAAGATATGTCTATATCTATCTTCACCTTGTTTACCCGGCAACAAATTAGGCGTGGCAGCATCTATGACGCTCTGCATCTGGTAATATTTTTTCTCATAGAAACCCTGCAAATAAAGGCTCCTTAAAAAAGGGACAGCCACTGCATTCACGATATGAGGCTTTGTAAAGAAGTCTTTAGGCTGAACTATCTTGACTCTTCTTTCCAGTTCATTGATGGTAACTTCATCTAAGCCAAAGCCGGCAGCCCTCTTTATAAATTCCCTAAAGTCATCCTCTGAGAGATAAACATGGCCTCCAATGACAGCCATAGACATATTTCTATCCAGGATTATCGGAATGACGAAGATGTGTTGGTTTGTATAACACTTGTAAATATAAGGCTCCGCTGTTTGTATAGCCTTTGCTATAGCCTTTTTATAGGAATCTCTGTAAAGTTCCATGCCTTTTGTTGTCTGCTTTTTTATAATCTCGCATATTTCATTTTCTTTGCTTGGAGGAGAAAGAACAAAACCATCTTTATCATAGATGGCTATGGAGACATTTAAAAGAGCAGAAAGACTGTTCTGGAATTCGTTCCAAAAAGATAGGTTTATATACTCAGATGGTTTTATAGAGGCAGTATCTTCCATACTTTTTGTGCTTTTTTCTTTACCACACCGGTTATGTTTTTCTATGCCATGAAAATACCATAAACCCCGGGAAACAACAATCATTATCTAATGACTATCCGGGGTTTAATCTTTACAACATCTTTTTTTCGCGCTCAACAGCCTTCTTTATTTTTCTTTTTATAATATCCCTTTTTAATTTAGAGAGCCTGTCTATAAATAATATTCCGTCAAGATGGTCTATCTCATGCTGAAGGGCAATGGCAAGAAGCCCTTCTGCCTTGAGCTCCACATCGTTTCCATCTTTATTAAGACCCTTTACAGTTACATTTGAAAACCTTTTTATATCTGCGGTAAAACCAGGAATGCTCAAACATCCCTCCTCGTATTTTATCTCCCATTCATACGCTGTTATCTCCGTGT
>JBBTFC010000107.1:0-7166 GCA_038042015.1 Deltaproteobacteria bacterium | reverse complement strand
CTCAAACATCCCTCCTCGTATTTTATCTCCCATTCATACGCTGTTATCTCCGTGTTTATCAGGACAATCAGATTCTCGCCTTTTTTATAATCCTCGCCTTTCGGGATATCCAGAACCGCAACCCTTTTATCCACACCAACCTGTGTTGCGGCAAGGCCTATGCCGCGGGCAAAATACATGGTTTCTGCCATGTCAGAGATAAGCCTTTTTATATCTGCGTCTATCTTTGATACAGGTTTTGCCTTTGTCTTAAGAAATGGATCAGGGTATTTGAGGATATTTAATACAGACATGGGCTTATTATACAATTATTGAGCTTGTGAGTAAAAGAAAATTATATTATAGTTATTCAACCCTGTTTTGTCCGAAAAAATGCTTGACAAAAAAAAGGGTGCGGTATAATTTACAATAGAAACGAGTCAGACTAATTAAAGGAGGATGCTGATATGAAAAAGATTATATGCTGTATGTTTGCAGTTATTCTTATGGTTGCGCTGTCAACAGGATACAGCCATGAGACGGCAAGGCATTCCAAAGTGATAGAGGGCTTTTCATATCCGGAGAGCGTAGTCGTAGACTATATGAGCGGGTTTGTATTTGTATCAAATCTGGGTGAAAAACTTGAGCCGAGCGCAAAAGACAAGGATGGTTTTATTTCGCGGCTATCAGCGGACGGCGATATCAGCGAGAAAAAATATTTACCAAAGAAAGGTGTTCTCAATTCTCCAAAGGGAATGGCCATATCTGTCAGTACGCTCTTTGTAGCTGATGTTGACCGCGTAGTGGGATTTGACATCAGCACAGGAAGGCAGAATTTTGAGCTTGATTTTTCAAAAGAAAAGACGATGTATTTGAACGATATAGCGGTCATTGACAACAACACACTATTTGTTTCCGCAACCGACATCGGAAAGATATTTAAAATATACATCGACCCAAAACCGCGCTACGAATTTGTGATTGACCTTATCGGCGCTAATGGACTATATTTTGATAAAAAGGCGCAAAAACTGTATGCAGTAAGCTTTGGCGGCCAAAATGCCAAAGGCGGCCTTGGCGTAATCAGCTTTGAAAATAATAAGCCGAAATATGAAAAACTGACAGAAGGGACAGGTTTGTTGGACGGCGTTTGGCTTTTGGAAGGGGATAAGATTCTCTTTTCCGACTGGGTTGCCTTTGACAAACCTGGCAGACTGGTGGTTTATGATCCAAAAACAAAAAATGAAACCAATCTAAAGCTTCCTGAAGGTGTTCACGGCCCAGCAGATTTTTTCTATGACGAACAACATAAACAGCTTTGGCTGCCGAGGATGCAGGAGGGGAAGGTCATTGTAACAGGGGTAGACTGGTGAGGGTAAGATGAACATTGGGATAAGAAGATTTTCAGGTGAAATTATATTGTAGTTATCGGATCAACATCTACCGCAAGTTTAACCCTGCCCTGGTTTTTTTTCTCCAACCCGGTTAAAAGGTTTTTTATAAATTCATGCAGTGATTTTGCGCTCTTGCCTTTTAACAGCATCTGCCATCGATATTTGCCTTTGAGCTTTGAAAGAATGGCAGGGGTAGGGCCAAGCAAGGTTATATCATTTGTTCTTAAAAGCAGGCTGTCTGCGAGTTCTTTTGTCTTTTTCGCAAATGCCGCCACATCTGCTTCCTTATTCCCATCAAACCTTATGATTGCAAGCCTTGAGAACGGCGGATAGAAGAGTTCTTTTCTATTGTTAAGTTCCTCTATAAAAAATTCTTCATAGTTCTGTTGTGTTGCCGGCTTGAGGCAGAAATGGTCAGGATTAAGTGTTTGAATAACAACCTTGCCGGGGATATTTCCCCTTCCCGCCCGGCCTCCTGCCTGGGTTATAAGCTGGAATGTCCGTTCAGAACTTCTGAAATCAGGGATGTTTATAGATGTATCTGCTGATACAATCCCAACCAGCGTAACATAAGGAAAGTGATGGCCTTTGGCCACCATCTGTGTTCCGACAAGCACATCCACATCGCCTCTGTCAACTGCGTCAAGTATCTTCTGATGAGATCTTTTCTTTGTTGTCGTGTCCTTGTCCATGCGGGCAACCCTTGCCTTTTTCAATATATTCCTTGTCTCTTCTTCCAACTGCTCTGTGCCAATCCCTATGGGCTTAACATGGCAGCCATGACATTTTGGGCATGTATCAGGGATTGGCATAGACATATCGCAGTAGTGGCACTTTAAAAGCCCGGCCCTTTTGTGCATTGTAAGCGACACACTGCAGTTCAAACATTTAAAACTATGGCCGCAGTCATTGCAGATTAAAAAATTTGAAAATCCCCTTCTATTCAAAAAAAGGATTGTTTGATAACCAAGGTTTTGATTCTCCTTCATAAGATGTTGAAGTCTTTCTGATATAATATAACCCCTGACCCCTGACTTCTGTTCTCTCATATCCACTACCTCTATTTCCGGCATTGGTCTGTCTTCAACCCTTTTCGTAAGATGGAGCGGCGTAATCTTGCCATTCTGCGCATTATAAAATGTCTCAATAGAAGGTGTGGCTGAGCCAAGCACAACGGTCAGGTTAAACATCTTCCCCATCATAAGGCTTAAATCCCGCGCATTGTATCTTACGCCCTCTTCCTGTTTATATGAAGGCTCATGCTCCTCGTCAACGATTATAAGTCCAAGATTTTTTAAAGGCGCAAAAATAGCAGACCTTGCGCCAACAACCACATCTGCCTCACCGTCTCTTATCCTTTTCCATTCGTCGTATCTCTCGCCGTCAGAAAGGCCGCTGTGAAGAACTGCGACCCTGCCGGGGAATATGGCAGTCACATATTTAACAGGCCACGATGTGAGAGATATCTCCGGCACTAAAAATATAGCCTGTTTGCCAAGGCGGACAGCCTGTTCCAGCGCCTTCAGATAGACAAGGGTCTTTCCGCTTCCTGTAACGCCATAAAGCAGAAATGGGGTAAAAGATTTATTTGTTAAGCTCTGGCAGATTGCAGAAATTGCTTTTTCTTGCTCATCAGCAGGTTTATGCAAAACAGCCTGTGGGATTATATCTTTCAGAGGGTCCCGTATTTTTTTATCTTTCCTTTCCCTCACCCTGCCTTTAATCTTTAACTCTTCCTTTATGAGGCCTGTATGTTTTAACCTGTTTATAGCGGAGTATATGGACTTGCCTTTAAATATCTTTAAAAGAGAGATAAGGGGAATGCCGTCTTTTTTTGTGATTACCTCAATGAGTTCTTTGTCTAACCCGCATATATCAGGCATTTCTTCTTGCCCTGTTCTGAAAAAATACCTCTGGCTTTTTATATTTAGTCCAGCCGGATATATAAGACTTAAGACCGCGCCAACAGGGGCGAAATAGTAGGATGCCATCCATTGAAAAAACTTAAGCCTCTTTTCATCAAATACAGGTTTATCATCCAATACATCAAGTATATCTTTTATGCCTTTCACCTCCGAATTTTCTCTGAATCCGAGACAAAATCCGGTTACAACCCTTTTGCCAAAAGGGACAAGAATACGTTTGCCAATTTCCACCTGATCTGACAATGCGTCAGGAACTTTATAGGTAAATATCCTGTCCACAGGAAGTTCAACTGCGACATCTATAAAGGTTTTTTTAGACATGGATGGGGGAGGTTGCGAGCTATATAATCTTATACTGAAATTGATTGCTAAAGCAAATGCCGCAACAGGTGGAGATGAGGGGGTTAGCGCCGCCGGTTTTAAATGCCGTATTTCCCCAAAATAATCTTTAGGTCTTTCTTAATCTTTGCGGGTATCTTCTTCCTGTCTGTAATCACTGCATACTTCATTGCAGTTACGCACTTGCATGTCCTCTGGCCGGCTATCTCAGGCACAGCCTCTTTTATTATTGCCTTTGCTGTTTGAACATTTTTCTTCAGGGTGTCCAGTATCATCTCAATCGTAACAGATTCCTCTGTTTCGTGCCAGCAGTCATAATCTGTGGAAAGGGCAAGGGTTGCATAGCAAATCTCTGCCTCTCTGGCGAGCTTTGCCTCAGGGATGTTTGTCATGCCTATTACATCAACGCCCCACTTCCGGTAAATCTTTGATTCTGCCCTTGTGGAAAATTGCGGGCCTTCAATGCAGATGTATGTCCCGCCTTTATGGATGGCTGCTCCGATTTGCTTGCCGGAATCATACAAGATATTGCTTAAATCAGGGCATACAGGGTCTGCAAATTCCACATGTCCGACAATACCATTTCCAAAGAAACTGGATACCCTGTTTTTAGTCCTGTCAAAAAACTGGTCTACCACAACAATGTGTCCCGGTCTAATATCCTCTCTCATACTCCCGACCGCTGAAACAGAGATTATATGCGTGACGCATAACTTTTTCATACCGTAGATATTCGCCCTGAAATTAAGCTCAGAAGGGAGTATCCGGTGCCCCCTGCCGTGCCGCGGCAGAAACACCATCTTTACCCCGCCGAGTTTGCCTGTGATATACGCATCAGAGGGATTTCCAAAGGGAGTTTTTATTTTAACCTCTTTAACACCTTTCAGCCCCTCCATTTCATAAAGCCCGCTTCCCCCGATAACACCTACAATTATTTCAGACATCTTTATCTCCTCCATATGAATAATTTAGGTATCCTTGCTAACATTTTTTAAGATTAAGGTCAAGATGAAATTGGCATACGCATAATATGTTTCCTTCTTGCCCGTATCCAGAAACTGTGGTTTAATCAGGGTGATTCACAATTACGCCAGAATTAGAGTCAGTTTTCTTGTTATTATGGTATACAAAGACAAAGGGAAAATATCTGCAATGCGTCTATCCCCCCAAATTAGCGGTGTATACGCAATACGGAAATAAACAAGTTAGCCGCTCATTATAGGCAAAAAGGAGGAAGGTGCGATGTCAGAAATATTGAAAAATCAAAAAGGGGTTGAACAAAATGTTTTAGGGCTTCCTGTAGACCGTGATGTCCTATTTTCAAATCACAAAGACATTTATAAGCAGGGAGCGGAAAAACGTCAGACAAAACTGTTTCAAAAAATATCTTTTCTCAAACCTTTTCTAAAGGAAGATGAAAGAATATTTCTTGTAACAACAGGATGTTCTCCGATGTCAATTATGGAACAATTCTCAACGGGATGGATTGTCTTTTATTTAAAACGCTCATTGTTTGTGTTCACGAATAAACGTATTTTCCATATTCCAACAAGATTTAATTACTCTTTTAGAAATTCAATAGCCCAAATTCTTTATGCGGACTGCCAAACAATTGAAATGAAAGGGAGATCTCTTGTTGTTAAATATAAAAATGGAAAGAAAGAAAAATTTTATTATATAGCAGGAAAAGAGAAGAAAAAGATAAAGGCATTACTTAAAACTATTTCGGTGGAAGGTGTCCAAAGCAAGACACCCGGTAGAATACATCTTTGCCCTCGCTGCACAAAGGAGCTAATCAAAGATGAATACACTTGTCCGAACTGTCGTCTTGATTTTAAAAACAAAGCTGAAGCTAAAAAGACTTCTATTGTTTACCCTGGTGGTGGGTACTTTTATACCGGCCACCCCTGGTTAGGAGTAGGCGATGCAATAACAGAAACTATCCTTCTTCTTTTTGTAATTTTATCATTTGTTGATACACTGCAAGGTGGTAAAGATGGTTTCATCTCGTTTGTGCTTTTTTCAATAATATTAGCACTTGAAAAAGTAATAACAGTTTATCATTCTAATCATTTTATTAAAGAGTATATTCCAAAAGAAAAAGAGATAAAACCTATAATTGCGAGTCAATGATGGTTTTTGATTTTGCCCACAACGGATGGCTAACATATTGCAAAAGACTAACGTCCAAATCCTTCGGGCTTCTTTTGCACCAAGAACGTTAGCGGAAATGCCCGAATAAAAGAGTTGTAATGAAGATTCGTGATATTATAGAACATATTTACCCTTTCTTTTTATAATACTTCCTTCCTTTCAAGGCATCCGGCAAATAATCCTGTTCTACTTTTGAGCCAGCATAATTATGGGGATACTTGTAGCCCTTTCCGTATCCAAGTTTTTTCATAAGCACTGTTGGCGCATTTCTTATGTGAAGGGGAACCGGCAGGGCGCCCTTTTTCTTTATATCTTCCAAGGCCTCAAGATATGCCATATATGACGCATTGCTCTTTGGCGCTGAGGCAAGATATGTTGCGCCATGGGCAAGAGGAATCCATCCTTCCGGCATACCCACAAAATCCACTGCATCCTTTACAGCAATGGCAAGAGGCAATGCATTCGGGTCGGCGTTGCCGACATCCTCTGATGCAAATATGACCATTCTCCTAACAATAAACAGCGGGTCTTCCCCAGCCTCCAACATTCTGGCAAGCCAGTAAACGGCTGCGTCTGGATCGCTTCCTCTCATGGATTTTATAAATGCGGATATTACATTGTAATGCTCCTCGCCACCCTTATCATATAAAAGGGCCATTTTCTGAACTGCCTCCTGCGCTACTTCCAGTGTAATTTTACGGATGCCGTCTTCATCAGGCCGGGTTATCATAACAGACGCCTCTAATCCATTCAGGGCTGTTCTTGCATCACCCTGCGAATATTCCGCAAGAAAATTCATCGCATTTTCATCAGGAGAGATATTTAGATTTCCCAGACCTCTTTCCTTATCTTCAACAGCCCTTTTTATTATGACCTTGATGTCTTCTTCTGTAAGTTGTTCAAGAACCAGAACCTTGCATCTGGATAAAAGAGGCGAATTGACCTCAAAGGAGGGGTTTTCTGTTGTAGCGCCTATCAATGTTATTGTGCCGTCTTCCACATAATGAAGAAATGCGTCCTGCTGGGCTTTATTAAACCTGTGTATCTCATCCACGAAAAGGATAGTCCTTTGGTTTCTCTGCCTTAACTCATCCTTTGCCGCATCTATTACCGCCCTTATATCTTTTACCCCGGAAAGCACAGCGGAAAAGGACGCAAAATTTACGCCAACTGCATTGGCAATAATATTGGCAAGGGTTGTCTTGCCGGCGCCAGGAGGCCCCCAGAGGATTAGAGACAAAAGCCCTTTCTTTTCTATAAGCCTTGTTACAAACTTTCCAGCGCCCAGCAAATGTCTCTGGCCAACAACCTCTTCTATATTTCTTGGCCGCATCCTGTCTGCAAGAGGCGCTGATTTATTGCCCTGTATTTTAAT
>JBBTFC010000106.1:0-9890 GCA_038042015.1 Deltaproteobacteria bacterium | reverse complement strand
CAACAAGCCTTGTAAAACAGATTGAAAACGGCGCTATCGGGGCGTTCATAAACCACCTTGACGCGCAGACCGGCAAACACATAGATTCCTATGCTGCCGGAATATTGAAGTCCACGGCAATGGCGCTTTAATGGCAGGAGACGACCGTATCCTTCACCCTTCCATGAAACACCCATTAAGGGTGTTTCATTCCCCTCCCGTCTCAAGGGAGGGGAATGAAAATAGTGCCCTCTCTTCTAAACTTGCGGGAGAGGGCAGAGCCTGCCCTTTAAAGCAGGGGGTGTGAGGGGTAAAATAAAAGAGAGGCAACATAATGAGGCTGAAGGCAATTTTATCCTTATGTCAGCCTATTCTTATAGAAGAGAAATTTTTCGCAAAGCCTTCTGACATCGGTCTTTATTGAAGCGAGTTTTGGCTCGTCACCTCTATTTTTTATAGCATCATCAATAAGATTGGCAATAACCCTCATCTCGGCCTCTTTCATGCCTCTGGTAGTTACAACAGCCGTTCCGACCCTTATGCCGCTGGTTACAAACGGGCTTCTAATTTCAAATGGGATTGTGTTTTTATTTACAGTAATGCCCGCCTTTACAAGGGCATCTTCCGCCTCTTTTCCTGTAATATCCTTTTTAGTCAAATCAACAAGCATGAGGTGATTATCTGTCCCGCCTGAAACAAGGTCATAACCCTTGCTTATCAGTTCCTCTGATAGGGTCTTTGCATTTGTGACAATCTGTTTCTGATATTGTTTAAATGAAGGCAGAAGCGCCTCTTTGAATGCAACCGCCTTTGCGGCAATTACATTCATAAGAGGCCCGCCCTGAATGCCGGGGAATATCTGTTTATCCACAGCCTTTGCGTAATCAGCCCTGCACATGATCATGCCAGCCCTCGGACCACGGAGCGTCTTGTGCGTTGTAGTTGTGACAAACTCTGCATAAGGCACCGGGCTTGGATGCAATCCTGCAACAACAAGGCCTGCAATATGGGCAATGTCCGCCATCACTACAGCGCCTACCTCATCTGCAATCTCCCTGAATGCCTTAAAATCTATGATCCTCGGATAGGCGCTTGCGCCTACAACGATCATCTTTGGACGGCGCTGTTTTGCCAAATCCCTTACCTCGTCATAGTCAATCCTGTGATTGTCTTTTCTAACCCCGTAAAAGACAATATTGTAGAGCTGTCCTGAAAAGTTTACAGGGCTTCCGTGCGTAAGGTGTCCGCCGTGAGAGAGATTCATTCCGAGAACAGTATCCCCTGGCTTTAAAACCGACATATAGACAGCCATATTGGCCTGCGAGCCTGAATGAGGCTGGACATTAATATGGTCGCAGTTAAAGAGTTTTCTGGCCCTTTCTATAGCAAGGATCTCGGCAATATCAACAAACTCGCACCCGCCGTAATATCTCTTACCGGGATACCCCTCGGCATATTTATTTGTCATGACGCTGCCAAGGGCCTCAAGCACAGCCTCGCTTACAATATTTTCAGAGGCAATAAGCTCAAGCTTATACTCCTGTCTCTCTGTTTCAAGCCTTATGGCCTCGTAAATCTCTGGATCAAAGTTTTTTAAGATGGACATTATTTCTTCATCCCCTTTTCAATCTCTCTTATCTTATCAAGCCTTCTCTGGTGTCTGCCGCCTTCAAATTTTGCCCCCAGCCATGTTTTCACCATCTCCCTTGCCAATCCTTTGCCGGCAATCCTCCCGCCGATTACAAGTATATTGGCGTCATTATGCTCCTTTGCCATCCTTGCGGAATATACATCGTTTACGAGCGCCGCCCTCACATTGGGGAATTTATTCGCAACTATTGACATGCCGATGCCTGTGCCGCAGATGAGTATCCCCTTTTCAAGTTCTCCTCTGGAAACCTTTTCTGCAACAGGGATGCCATAGTCCGGATAATCAACAGACTCATTGTCGTTACTCCCCATATCAACCACATTGTCGAACCCTAATTCCTTCAGGAATACCTTTATGTCTTCTTTTAATTCTCTTCCTGTATGGTCGCTGGCAATAGCTATTTCTTCCACCCCAAATCCTCCTTATCCTTCAAATTTTTTAAATACCAATGTGGCGTTTGTGCCGCCAAAACCAAAGGAATTGGACATTGCTGTCTTTATCTTTTTTCCCCTCGCATTGTTTGGCACATAATCCAAATCGCACTCAGGGTCAGGGGTCTCATAATTTATTGTCGGAGGCATTATGCCGTGATATATTGCAAGCGCTGTAAACACAGATTCTATCCCGCCGGCGGCCCCCAGTAAATGACCTGTCATGCTCTTTGTGGAACTTACTGCCAGTTTTCTTGCATGTTCCTTGAAAACCTTTTTTATTGCCATAGTTTCAGCAGCATCGCCTGCAGGGGTTGATGTACCGTGGGCATTGATATAATCCACATCCTCGTAATTTACCCCGCCGGACTTTAAAGCCATATTCATGCATCTCACTGCCCCTTCGCCTTCCGGCGCGGGGGTTGTTATATGAAAGGCGTCGGCAGTCATTCCATAGCCGACTATTTCAGCATAAATTCTTGCCCCGCGTTTTTTAGCATACCCCATCTCTTCAAGAACTAATATCCCTGCCCCTTCGCCTAAAACAAAGCCATCCCGATCTTTATCAAATGGGCGGCTGGCCTTTTCCGGCGCATCATTTCTTGTGGAAAGGGCTTTCATTGCGCTAAATCCCGCAACGCAGAGCGGCGTTATAACAGATTCTGTCCCCCCTGCAATCATTACATCTGCATCCCCTCTTTCTATAATTTTAAAAGCGTCTCCTATTGAATTATTACCTGTAGCGCATGCAGTTACTGCGCTGCTATTCGGGCCTTTGGCTCCAAGCCGTATGGAGACCTGGCCTGATGCGAGATTTATGATGACCATTGGAATAAAGAACGGCGTTATCCTGTTTGGCCCTTTTTCCATCAGCACATTGTGCCAGTGTTCAATGGCAGGGAGGCCGCCGATACCTGAGCCTATGTAAACCCCAACCCTTTCAGCGTTCTCTGATGTTATCTCCAATCCTGCATCCTTAACTGCCATGATAGCCGCTGCCAGCGCATAATGGATGAATGTATCCATTTTTTTAATTTCTTTTTTCTCTATAAACTCTTCCGGATTAAAATCAGGAACTTCGCCTGCTATCTGGACAGGAAAGTTTGAGGGGTCAAACCTGGAAATCCGCCTTACGCCTGATTTCCCTTCCGTCATTCCATTGAAGTTTTTTTCAATGCCAATGCCGAGCGGGCTTATAATCCCCATGCCTGTTATAACAACTCTTCTTGTCATATTAGCCTTTTTAAAAACACTGGGGACAGATTTAAATCCTGTCCCCGCTATATAAAAAGTTCCAAGTTGCAAGTAAAACTTGCATCTTGCAGCTTGTCACTTGCAACTATGGTCTGGTGTCTATAGTCTATGTTTTTGCCTTTTTATTTATGTAATCAACGGCGTCTTTGACGGTCTTGATCTTCTCAGCATCCTCATCAGGTATTTCTATATTAAACTCCTCTTCAAATGCCATTACCATCTCCACCGTATCCAGCGAGTCTGCGCCCAGATCATCAACAAATGACGCCTCTGACTTTACCTCCTCCTCGCCTACGCCAAGCTGATCAACTATAATCTTTTTAACTTTATTCTCCACTACCATTTTTCGGCACCTCCTGATTTTGTTTATTTTTACAGAGTGTATCCTCTATATCATTTAATTAAATAACTTGTCAAAGGATAATAAAAAGTTTTGAGTTTTGACTTTTGAGTTTTAAATTGTCTTTCACATATACATCCCGCCATTTATATTGAGAACCTGCCCTGTAATATAATTGGCAGCGTCAGAAACCAGAAAAAGCACGCCCTCTGCCACATCTTCCGGCGCGCCAAGCCTTCCCATTGGTATCTGTTTTGATAGCTCTTCCCTCACTTTTTCCGGAAGCGCCTGTGTCATTGCAGTCTCTATAAAACCTGGGGCGACTGCATTGCAGGTAATGTTCCTTATTGCAAATTCCCGCGCAATGGTCTTTGCGAGGGCGATAACACCTGCCTTACTTGCGGAATAATTAGCCTGACCCGCATTCCCCATCTCTCCGACAATGGATGCAATATTTACAATACGGCCGTACCTCTGTTTTGACATATATCTGACAGCAGACTTGGTGCAATTAAAAGTCCCTTTGAGATTAACATCAATGACCGCATCCCATTCCTCTTCCTTCATCCTCAAAATCAGGGCGTCTCTGGTAATTCCTGCGTTGTTGACCAATATATGGATTGCCCCAAGCCGCGCAACTGTCTCATCCATTATGGTCTCTGCCTCCTGAAGACTTGCCACATTTGCCTTGAGCGCTATCGCCCTTCTGCCGAGTTTTTCTATTTCTTTGGCTGTTTCCTCTGCCTTTTCAAGGTTCATATCAACTATGACTAAGTTTGCGCCGCTGTTTGCAAGCCTTAAGGCTATGGCCTTTCCTATGCCCTGGGCAGCGCCTGTCACAAGGGCAATCTTATCCTTAAGAATCATAAAACCTCCGGTATTAGCTGATAGCTCATAGCAACTACTATCAGCTATGAGCCATGAGCTGTTTTACATCCTCTGGTTTCTCTATATTCAACGTCTTTATCCCGCTGTCTATCCTCTTTATAAGGCCTGTCAATACCCTGCCTGGCCCAATCTCTATAACAGTTTCTACACCTTCCTGCTTCATTCTTTTAACAGACTCAACCCATCTTACAGGGCTGTAAAGCTGTTTTTCAAGAAGCCCCTTGACCCTTTCCTTTGATAATAAAGGTTCTGCCTCCACATTTGTAATCACAGGGATATTGATCGTTTTAATTTCAATGTGCCCCATCTCTTTTCCAAGCCTTTCCGCAGCAGGTTTCATAAGCGGAGAATGAGAAGGCACGCTTACAGGCAGGAGTATGACCTTTTTTGCCTTTCTCTCCTTCGCAAGGATTAACGCCCTTTCCACTGCCTCTCTATGGCCTGATATGACTGTCTGCTCGGGGCTGTTAAAATTAGCGGGTACAACAATGCCGTTTTCTGCGCTGACTTCATTGCATATCTCCTCCACCACATCCCCTGTAAGTCCGAGGATTGCAGCCATCGCACCTGTGCCATGCGGCACAGCATCCTGCATAAATTTTCCCCTCATCTCAACCAATCTTACAGCGTCCTTAAAATCTATGGCCCCGGCGGCAACAAGAGCGGTATATTCTCCAAGGCTGTGACCTGCGAGAAAGGCCGGTTTTACAGACACCTCTTGCTCCATACATTTAAGGATTGCCACGCTGGCGGTCAATATTGCAGGCTGGGTGTTATGTGTAAGATTAAGCGCTTCAACCGATCCTTCGAAACAGAGCCGCGCCATATCAAGATGAAGGAGGACGCTTGCCTCTTTAAATATCTCCCTCGCAGCAGCATACTTCTCATGAAACTCCCTCCCCATGCCTATATACTGCGAACCCTGTCCGGGGAAAATAAATGCAAGTCCTCCGTTTTTACCACTGACCACTGACCACTGACTACTGGACACCGTCATCTTACCATCTCACCAGCGCCGATGCCCATGTAAGCCCGCCGCCGAATGCGACAAACAGGATAATATCGCCTCTTTTTATCTTTCCTTTTTTTACTGCCTCATCAAGGGCAAGCGGTATAGAGCCGGCAGAGGTATTCCCGTATCTATCAAGATTTATATAAACCTTTTCTTCAGGCAGCCCCAGCCTTGCTGCGGTAGCCTTTATTATCCGCATATTTGCCTGATGCGGGATTAAAAGCGAAACATCTTCTGCCTTTAACCCGTTATAATCCAATGCCTCCTGACATGCCTCGCCCATTGTCCTGACCGCAATCTTAAAGGTCTCGTTCCCCTGCATCTTTAAATATGGCTTTCCCGCTATTTTATTGTGAAAGGGGCTGGATGACAGACCAAGGGGGGTATACAACATCTTCCAGTAATGGCCGTCAGCATGGATGTGTGTGGAAAGTATGCCCGACCTATGCTTCGCATGGGCGCCCCGCCCTTTTTCAGCGGATAGAACAACAGCGCCTGCGCCGTCTCCAAAAAGAACACATGTATTCCTGTCTTTCCAGTCAATAATATTGGAAAATATATCCACCCCGATAACAATGGCCTTTTTACTGACGCCGCCCCGTATGTATTTGTCCGCCACATCTAATGCATAGAGAAAACCGGAGCATGCTGCCGATACATCAAAGGCGGGGATACCCCTGTTTGCGCCGATATGGGCCTGCACAAAGCAGGCAGTGGAGGGGAATAACATCTCCGGCGTCACTGTGCCTGCCACAATCAGGTCTATATCTTTTGGGGGAATATCCGCTGCCTTAAGGGCATTCTTTGCGGCTTTTATGGCAATATCGTTTGTGGTTTCTCCGTCTGTAATCCTTCTTTCTTTTATGCCGGTTCTCGTGGCAATCCAATCATCGCTTGTGTCCACCATCTTCTCCATATCCTGATTTTTAAGGACCCTTGGAGGCGCATAAGAACCTGTTCCGATTATCTTAGATATAATCAATCCACTACCCTTCCTCTACAGAGCGCAGGGGCAAACTGCCGCCGAATTTCTGGAGAACCTGATTTTTTTCAAGTTCTTCCAAGAGATGGCGGTTAAGCTTATTTTTGGCGCATTCGTAAGCAACCTTTATGGCATTTTTTATCGCCCTTGCATCAGAGGCGCCGTGGCTTATTATGCCTGTGCCGTCTATGCCGAGAAGCGGGGCGCCGCCGTATTCCGCGTAGTCAACCTTCTTTTTGACATTGAGAAGCGCGCCCTTCGCAAGAAGATACCCAAGCTTGGCCGGAAGACTTGCCAGTATCTCTTTTTTGAGCATTGAGGCAAGCGCCTCGGCAACACCTTCGGTAACCTTAAGGACCACATTCCCCACAAAACCGTCGCATACCACCACATCCACATCTCCGGAAAATATGTCTCTTCCCTCCACATAACCAAGATAATTAAGGTAATTAAAAGAACTGTCTTTTAATACCTCGTGGGTCTCTCTTGTAAGCTCATTCCCTTTACCCTCTTCTTCGCCGTTTGAAAGAAGCCCGATCCTCGGATTATTTTTCTTGAGTATATATCTGGCATAAACAGACCCCATGACCGCAAATTGAACAAGATGCACTGGCTTGCAATCAACATTTCCGCCGGCATCCAGCACTACGACAGGGTCTTTTTTGGTAGGCATGATAACCGCAATGGCGGGGCGGTCAACGCCTTTTAAATTCCTGAGCACAAATATACCTGCGGCCATCGCTGCGCCTGAATTGCCCGCGCTGACAACAGCAACGGCTTCGCCGCTCTTGACCAGATCGAAACAGATTTTAATAGACGAGTCTTTTTTTCTTCTCATTGCCTGGCCGGGGGATTCATCCATGCCGACAACCTGAGAGGCGTGTTTAACGGATATTGGAAGGCCTTTCCACTCATGTTTTGAAAGCTCGTCCTCAATCCTGGTCTTGTCGCCGACCAGTATTAAGGGTATATCAAGCTCTCTGGCAGCCCAAACTACGCCCTCCACCACAACAGAGGGGGCGTAATCTCCGCCCATTGCATCAACAGCTATCTTCACCCCCTACTCCCGTTCTCCTGTCTTTATAACCTCTTTGCCTTTATATGTGCCGCAGTTAGGGCAGATATGATGGGGAGGTTTTGGTTCCCCGCATTGAGGGCATAAAGAAAGGGCCGGTTTTGACAGCGCATCGTGGCTTCTGCGATTATTCCTTCTTGTCCTGGAATGTCTCTTCTTAGGATTTGGCATTTCTTTTTCTCCTTATTTGGGTTTAAGTTCTCTTAACTTTGCAAACCTTGAATCTATATGCCCTGCCGCATGGCAGCCACATTCCCCCTGGTTCAGGTCTCTTCCGCATTTTGGACAAAGCCCTTTGCAATCACTCCTGCATACAGACTGCATCGGCGTATCCAGCGACAACTGCTCAACAAGCACAGCATTTATATCTATTTCATCGCCTGCCAAATGCTGAGTATTGACCTCTTCCCGTGTAAGTTCCTTTTCTTTTTCTTTTACACCATGGAGAGACCCCAATGTGTAAACAATATCTATATTAGAGCTTATCCTATGTTCAAACTCTTTTAAACATCTGGAGCACCGCAGTTTCAGGAGGGCATTCATGTCCCCTCTTACAAATATATCTCCATCTGATTTTAAGAACAGGAGGTCGGCAGAAACAGGCGGAATGATTAAAAATCCCATCTCTCCGGCAATGGTCTGCAACTCAGGCCCGTCTTCTGCAATCTTAAGGCGCAACCCTTCCAACAGTATATCACGGACATTCACCTTCATTGTAATTCTTGTTAAGTTGTATACTATACAGAAACCGTGTCGTTCTTGTCAAGAATAAATCTGCTCCCGAATATAGTTTTTTGTTGACAATATTGTTGTAATCCTTCAAAATTACAAAACCAAAAGCGCGGCGGTGTAGCTCAGGTGGCAGAGCAGGGGTCTCATAAGCCCCTTGTCCGTGGTTCGAGTCCACGCACCGCCACCAAATACATTGGAGGATACAATGCAAAGGACTTTATCAATTGTCAAGCCTGACGGGGTGAATAAAAACCTTATCGGCGAGGTTATAAGGAGGTTTGAAACCGCCGGCCTTAAGGTTGTCGCCTTAAAGATGCTCCGCCTTACAAAAAAGCAGGCAGAGGGCTTTTATGCGGTTCACAGGCAGAGGCCGTTTTTTGACAGCCTTACCGCATTCATGTGTTCAGGGCCTGTAGCGCCGATGGTTCTGGAAGGAAACGACGCGATAAAAAAGGTCAGGGATATAATGGGCGCGACAAATCCAAAAGACGCCCTGCCCGGCTCTATAAGAAAAGACTTTGCGGACTCCATTGAATCAAATATCGTTCACGGCTCTGACGGCCCTGACACAGCGGCATTTGAGATAGGTTATTTCTTTAACGCAATTGAGATATTAAGATAAGGAGCGATAATGGAATCTATTGAAAAGATAAAGGCGCACTACGATTTCACAACAGTGGATGCGGCAAACCTGAAGCAGCTTAAGCCTCTAATAGAAAAATATAAAGATGAGTTCCCCAAAGAGTTTTACAATTACATAAAACATTTTGAGGATGCGTCAAATTTTCTTAAAAACGAAGAGGTTATAAAAAAACATCAGGACAGCCTCAAGGAATGGTTTATGCGCCTCTTTTCAGGCGAATACGACGCTCATTACATAAGAGATATTGAACGGATAGCGCTTGCGCATGTAAAAATAGAGCTCCCCGCCCATTATGTCAATGCCTCAATGCACTTTGTAAGGCTATACTGCCTAAGGATTTTAGATAAAGAGTTTTATACTGACAACCGTGAGAGAAGATATTTAAAGGAATCAGTGGATAAGATTTTAGATATTAATCTTGATATCCTTACAAGCTCTTATATAGAGGAGGAGATAAAAACATATTTTCTGTCCGAGAGGGTGGAATCCTATCTAATACAATTTGCCAAAAGATTCGCATACGGCCTGAACCTCATCCTTGTCATAGGCCTTGTGATTATGGGCATAATGGTAGTTGGTCTCTTTGCGTATGATGTGGCGCATATATTCTCCGGCGATATGGAGAAAGGGCTCCTCGGCACACTGGGGGCGCTTTTGATGATGTGGGTTGTCATAGAGCTTGTGGACACAGAGGTAAAACACCTGAAGGGCGGCAAGTTTGCCGTAAAGGTCTTTATAAATGTTGCGCTGGTTGCTGTTATAAGAAAGCTGCTTGTAACCACGTTAAAGGCCGAGGCAGAGGCAAGCCATCTGTCAATTATACTTATAGCCGCAATCGCAGTACTTGGGATAATCTACTATCTGCTGTCAAGGGTGGAAAGAGCGGATTAAACTTTTTTTAAT
>JBBTFC010000105.1:0-16345 GCA_038042015.1 Deltaproteobacteria bacterium | reverse complement strand
CTTCAACCTTACCACCTTTTCATCTCCGCCGTGAAACTGCATCTTATAGATGCGGCAATATTCTCCGCCGAGTTTTAAAAGCTCTTCATGTCTCCCCATCTCTTTTATCCCGCCGTCAGATAGAACTATAATCCTGTCTGCATTTCTCACAGTAGAAAGTCTGTGCGCAACAACAAAGGTAGTTCTTCCATGCACAAGATTATTTAATCCCTTCTGAACTTCCATTTCAGATTCTGTATCAAGCGATGATGTTGCCTCATCAAGTATAAGTATCGGGGCATTTTTGAGTATCGCCCTTGCAATTGATAATCTTTGTCTCTCACCCCCTGACAATCTAACGCCGCCTTCGCCGATTATAGTATCATATCCCTGAGGCAGCTTTCTGATAAAGCTGTCTGCATTGGCAGCCTTTGCCGCATTCACTATATCATCATCACCTCTTTCAACATCGCCATAAGCAATATTTTTCTTTACGGTGTCATTAAACAAGATGACATGCTGGGAAACTATGGCAATCTGCGCCCTGAGGGAATCCCGGGCAATATCCCTGATCTCCACGCCGTCAAAGAGAATAGCCCCTTCAGTGACATCATAAAATCTTGGAAGCAGGTTTACAAATGTCGTCTTGCCGGCGCCGCTTGTCCCGACTATTGCTATAACCTCTCCGTTTTTGACCTTGAGATTTACATCTTTAAGAACCCATTTGTCGCCGTATCTGAACGAGGCATTTCTAAACTCAAGTCCCTCTGATATGCCATCAATCTTTTTTGCATTTTCTTTGTCCTTTGTCTCCTGAGGAATATCTAAAAGCTCAAACACCCTTGATGCAGCGGCAAGGCCGCTCTGGATATTCATATTAACGCCGTTCAAAGCCTTTATCGGCTGATAAAGCATGAGAACCGCGGCAAAGAAAGATATAAAGTCTTCAGGCCGGAGTGTGCCATCCTGAATCCTGTATGCCGCATACCATATTGTAACAGTAAAACCAATTGACCCGAACATCTCCATCATTGGCGGTGAAATAGCCCTTATCTTTATGGACTTCATCCTGAGTTTTGAAAATCGCTCGTTCTCCCTGCCGAACCTGAGCTCTTCATATTTCTCCATGCAAAAGGCCTTTACAATCTTTATGCCGGCTATAGCCTCATGAAGAAGCGCTGTCATAGCGCCCATGCTTGCCTGACCCTGCGTGGAAACCTTGCGCATTTTTTTAGAGAACCTGATCATCGGATATATAGCAAGCGGAAAGGCAATAAAGGCAGCGGCCGCAAGTTTCCAGTCCCTGCTTATAACCACAGCAGCCAATACTATAATCGTAAGGCTTTCCCGAAGCAGTGTTGCGGCTGAATCTGCCGCTGTATTCTGCAGCATGCCCACATCGTTTGTAACCCTTGACATCAATGCGCCTGTTGAGTTTTTGGTAAAATAAGAAAGAGGAAGGTTCAGGATATGTTTATAAAGGAGAGCCCTTATATCAGTAACTATCCCCTGTCCGACATATCCCATAAAATAAGACTGGCCGAAGAATGAAATGCCTTTAATAACGGCAACGATAATAATAACAACAGGCACGACCACAAGCATCTCGGACCTGCTGAATGTAAAGATGCCCATCGGTACGAGCCTTATGGTGTCATCAGCGCTGTTTGTGAACAGAAATTTCATAACAGGCCCTACCAGATAGGCAAATGCGCCATTGGAAAGAGCAAGCGCCAGCATAAAGAATATTGCCAGAGTCAGATGCCCCAAGTAATTAGCAAGAAATTTTAATAAGCGAAGATAGAGTTTCATATTTGAATACAGGTTAAGGTTAAAAGGTTCAGACTTTCCTCAGCCTCAACCTCTAACCTCAACCTGTCTCTTAATCATCCCGTATATCTCTTCTGCCGCCCTCTTTGACGCATCGCCGCTTCCGAGTTTTTTCCCCATCTCTTTAAGTTCAGAAATAACACTATTTCTTGTATCTCTATCGCCTAAAAACTTTAAAATCTCTTTCGCTATCAGCTCCGGCCTGGCATTTTCCTGAATAAGTTCAGGCACTACCCATTTCCCAGCCACAATATTCGGAAGGCCGATATAATCAACCCCTACAAGCATCCTGCCGATAATGGAAGTTAAAATGGAAACCTTATAGACAATAACCATCGGGATCTCCATCAAAGCAGTCTCAAGTGTTGCTGTGCCGGATGCAACAATCGCTGCATCAGATGCCTTTAACACCTCATAAAGACGGCCGCTGACAATATGGCATACGGATTTAATCCCCCCTTGCCCCCCTTTATCAAAGTCTGAAATAATCTCCTCAACAAAAGTTTGTTCTATCGTATCTGCCAGAGGCAGTATAAATTGAATATCCTTTATTTCCCTTTTTATAATGGCGGCGGCCTCAAGCATTACAGGAAGAAGCCTTTCAACCTCATGTCTCCTGCTACCTGGAAGAAGCGCAACGACAGGACCATGTCCAATGCTTAGGCCTGACAATGCGTCTTCCTTGGACAAGCGGCACGACACTATCCCTGCAAGCGGGTGGCCTACATATTCCACATCCATGCCTGCCTTCTTATAAATATCCCGTTCAAACGGAAAGACAACAAGCATCTTATCTACAAGCCTTGCTATCTTTTTAACGCGTCCCCTTCTCCATGCCCACACCTGAGGGCCTATGTAATATATTACAGGGATCCCTCTCTTATCAGCCTCTTTTGCAACATGCAGATTAAAATCAGGAAAATCTATAAGGACAACAATGTCAGGTCTGTTTTCATCAAGGGCCTTTTTGAGTTTATTAAATGCGGCATAGAGTCCGCCAAGTTTCAGGATAACCTCTGAAATCCCAACTACCGCCAGATTCTTTGAGTCTTCAATTGCGCTGAACCCCACCCCCTTCATCTTCTCCCCGCCGATACCATAAAATTTCAGCGCAGGGTCTATCTCCTTTAAAGCCTTTATAAGATTTGAACCATGCAAGTCTCCTGATGCCTCGCCTGCGACTATGAGGATGCTGCCACTCATAGTATTTGGGATTTGGGATTTCAAATCCGCAATCCGCAATCCGCAATTTTATTTTGTATCATCTGCGCCACCTCAAGAGCCCTTCTTCCATCCTCCCCTGATACTAACGGAAGTTTTCTTGCAGCCACACAATGCAAAAACGCCTTTATCTCTTCCAACAATGTGTCATTTTTCTCTATCTTTATATCTTCTTCTATAATCCGGGGCATTTCCCCTTTTTTCCCGGAAAACTTTCTGAATACCGCCATGCTCTGATGCGCATAATCAATTGATATACAGGCATCATGCTGGAACAGCCTTATCTTTCTCTCCCTCTCCTTTGACACCCTGCTTGCCGTAACATTTGCAACACATCCGTTTTTGAACCTGAGCCTTGCATTTGCCATATCAACCTTATCAGTTATAACAGGCACACCGACAGCATCCACTGCCTCAATATCTGATTTAACAAAATTCAGGATAATATCTATATCATGTATCATCATATCAAGGATTACATCAACATCAGTTGACCTGTTTGAAAACGGTGAAAGCCTGTGACATTCTATAAACAGAGGATTGTTAACTATGCCTTCAGCGGCTGTCACCGCCGCATTAAATCTCTCAAGATGTCCGACCTGCAGAAGAGCCTTTCTCTTTCCGGCCTCTTTTATAAGTTCATCCGCCTCTTCAACAGTATTTGTTATGGGTTTTTCTAAAAGGCAATCTATGCCTTGCGAAAGAAAGTCCTTTGCAATCCTGTAATGAAGGGCTGTAGGAACAACAATACTTACTGCATCCACCTTATCCTTCGAAAGAATATCATGGTAAGAATAAAATGCGTTTGTCTTTAAATTTGACGCAACCTCCTCTACCCTTTTTTTATCTGCGTCAACAACCCCCACAAGTTCCACATCAGGAAGGCCTGCATATTTTTCTGCGTGAAATCTGCCAAGGTGTCCAACACCTATTACGGCAACCCTAATCCGTTTCATCTCCCTCTGCCCTTCTCCCTGTTTCTCTTGTGATGCCCCGTTTAGAGGCTTTAATGAATTCTACGAGCTTTGCCGCGTGTATTGAATGTTTCATTTCTTCCTCTAATTTGCCGACAGCATCCGTTAGTGCAAGGCCGCTTCTAAAAAGGATATTGTATGCCTTTTTCAGGGCGTCAATTTCTTCCCTTGAAAAGCCGTGTCTTCTGAGCCCCACCTTGTTAAGGCCGTACAACTTCGCCCTGTTTCCAACAGCCATAACATACGGAGGCACATCGTGCGTAATTGCCGAAGCGCCGCCTATGATTGAGTAGGCGCCCACATTAACAAATTGATGAATGGCAACAAGCCCCCCGATTATAGCATGGTCTTCTATCCTCACATGGCCTGCCAGAGTAGCCGCATTTGCCATAATAACATTGCTTCCTATCTTGCAGTCATGGGCAATATGAACATAGGCCATCAGAAAATTTTTATCGCCTATAACTGTCTGACCTCCGCCTTTAACAGTCCCTCTGTGAATTGTGACAAATTCCCTTATCACATTATTATTGCCGATTATTACCTCAGTCTTTTCACCTTTATATGTAATGTCCTGAGGCGGCGCGCCTATAGAGGTAAATTGATGTATTCTGCATTCGGTTCCTATCCTTGTCCAGCCGTCTGCCACAACATGAGAACCTATAACCGTCCCTTTTCCTATCTTTACATCCTTGCCTATAACTGAATAAGGCCCTATCTCAACACCCTCATCAATCTCCGCGCCGCTATGGATTATGGCAGTAGGATGGATTAAATCTTTTTCATTTTTAGCCTTTACAATCATTATCTACTCCATTTTTAGATTTATCGCGGGTTCAAGTTTGTAACTTGAACCCAAATAGTGGCACAGGCTTCCAGCCTGTGATGACAGGCAAGATGCCTGTCCCACCGAAATATGAAATATTCAGGAGCAGGTTACAAACCTGCTCCCGCAAAACGTCAACTAATTACTTATCCACTATCGTTGCCATAAGCTCTGCCTCAGCAACAAGGCTGCCGTCAACATACGCCTCGCCTTTAAATGCCCATATTGTTCCGCGTTGTTTTGTAACCTCCAGCACAAGCTCGAGCTTATCACCCGGCAGCACAGGCTTGCGGAATCTTGCCTTATCTATCCCCATAAAATACACGGCCTTATTTGCGACGTTCGCTGACTTGAACGCGAGTATACCGCCCACCTGCGCCATTGCCTCTATTATCAGAACGCCCGGCATAATCGGATGACCCGGGAAATGACCCTGGAAAAACGGCTCGTTGATTGTGACATTCTTTATGCCCTTTGCGCGCTTACCTGCCTCAAACTCAACAACCCTATCCACTAAAAGAAACGGATAACGATGTGGAAGGGTATTTAGAATCTCCTTGATGTCAATCATAAAACCTCCTCATTTTTCCCCTTTATGCCGGTTCAAATTTGTAATCTGAACCAAATAATTTATGGTTCAAGTTGCAAACTTGAATCAGCGAAGAAAATAACTACTTGAGGGGAAATGCCAAACGAAATCCGTGGTCGCTGATCCGATCCGCAGGCTCAAGCCTGGACCGCTTAGCTGTCCTCAGATTCAGCGGGATGGAAAACCACGAACCGCCGCGCAGAATCCGGTAGGCGCTGCCATTTGCCCCCTTGGGGTTGTCTTTCGGGCTGTTTTTATAATAGTTCTCGTCATACCAGTCCTGCACCCATTCCCAGACGTTGCCGCTCATGTCGTATATGCCGATTCCATTTGGCTGTTTTTGTCCCACCGGGTGTGTTTTACTGCCTGAATTTGAACTATACCATGCAATGCTGTCTATATCATTCCCACCGGCGTATTTCTCATTCTTGCCGCCGCTTCTTGCCGCATATTCCCATTCCGCCTCTGTGGGAAGACGGAATGCCCCGAATGCGGGAGCAGGTTTCAAACCTGTTCCCGCATTCGGGGAACCTGCTCCCGCATTCTTTTGGTTGAGTTTATTTATAAATTCCTCAGTATCATTCCAGCTTATGTTTGCAACAGGACAGTCGCCGCAGTTTCTAAAATATGATGGGTTGTCTCCCATAACATCTTGCCACTGTTTCTGTGTTACTTCGTATTTCCCTATGTAAAAATCATTCACACATACCTCATGGACCGGTTTCTCAGCGCTTCCATCGCCAAATGTACTCCCCATCTGAGCCCTATGGGTATCTGAAAAAAAGAAAACGCCATCTCCATCGCCGAATGTGTCTCCCATCTGAAAACAACCCCCTTTAGCAAGGACGAACTCCATGCCGGTTACCGGCTCTTTGAATGTCTTCTCCCTGGGGATCAACTGCTTATCGTCAGGCTGTGGCTTTTTTTCTTCTCCAAAGACAAAACAAGAGGAGATGAGAAAGAAAAACGCAAAAATAACAATTACCATGGTATGAACTATTCGTTTAGGCATTTAAAAAAACCTCCCTCTATGGATTCAGAAAGCAGGCGCAAATCTCTAACCCTGCCCCCTCTCCTCTTCTTCCAGTTCCTTTACCCTCTTCTCCAATTCCAGTATCTTCTTACGCATTTCAGGCAGCTTTGCAAATATGTTCTGCGCCTTAAGCCATTCCATGTGGGGTATGGCAGGTGTGCCTGAGAAAACACCTTTCTCCGGAATATCCTGCGCAACACCTGATTGTGAACCGATGACCACATCATCTGTTATCTCTATATGGCCCGCAACGCCGACCTGACCGGCCAGGGTCACCCTGTTGCCAAGCTTTGCGCTTCCTGCAATACCCGCCTGCGCGACAATGACAGAATCCTCTCCGATTGTAACATTATGGGCTATCTGCGCTAAATTATCTATCTTCGTTCCTCTGGCAACAACCGTTTCTCCTAATGTTGCCCTGTCAATTGTCACACATGCACCGATCTCCACATCATCCTCAATCCTTACAATGCCCACCTGCGGTATCTTATGATATTTAGAGCCATCCTTTGCAAAACCAAAACCATCGCTTCCCACAACAGAGTTGCAGTGAATTATAACCCGTTTGCCTATGCGGCATCCTTCTCTTACAGACACATTTGAATACAATATTGTGTCATCGCCTATACTTGCGCCTCTGCCGATATAAACCCCTGGATACAGCACAGCCCTGTCGCCTATAGTAGCATCGCCATCTATATATACATGCGGATATATTGAGACAGACAAACCTATTTCAGCGGTGTGATGAATGCGCGCATTAGGATGAATGCCGTGATAAGGCAAAGGCGGAGGATTAAAAATGGCCAGCGTTTTTGCAAAGGCCAGATATGGGTTTTTAACATAAAGGAAATTACTGCCATGCCGTTCTTTTATGTCAGGTGAGGCAATAATTGCAGAGGCCTTTGTGCCTGAAATACCGGCAATATATTTAGGACTGGCAATAAATGTTATATCCCCTTCTGCTGCGCTGTCTATACTTGCCACGCCGCTTATAATAGTATTTTCATCTCCGGCAATATCGCCTCCAACAAGTCCGGCCAACTCTCTCAGGGTCTTTTTTATCTCAGTCTTTGTCACTTTTTTCCCTTGTTTTCCTTTTTAGCCTTCTTATATTCAACATCGTAGGCTTTTATGAGATCATTGGTCAGGTCTGCTTCAGGCGGGCCATATATCAGGCCCTGCAGCTCAAATAAAAAGGTATAGCCCTTCTCCTTTGCTAACGGTTTGGCAATCTCTATCAGATCTTTTATGATTACCGTCTTTTCCCCCTGTTCCCTTCTTTTAAGGTCGTCATTTGATTGTAAATAAAATCTCTGAAACTCCTGCATCCTGGCCTGTAATTCCTTTTGTTTCTGTTCCTGCATATCCGCGCTCCATACAGTCTTCTTTTTTTCTATTTCCTCATTGAGTTTTTTAAGATCTTCCTGTTTTACATCTATCTGCTCCTGCCTTTTCTTGGTCTCTGCCTCAAGTTCCAAAACTGCCTCTTTTCCCGCCAAACACTCGTTCAATGCCTTCTGAAGATTGACATAACCAATCTTCAACTCTGCCGCCATTGCCGCGCCTGAAAATATGACGGCAACGATAATTGCCATAATACCAATCTGTAGTTTTTTCATTTTTATCTCCTTTAAATGAATTGATTACACGGATTCTGAAAAATGATTACACAGATTAAGAAATTGCGATTATCAAATCTGCGTAATCTGTTTTTTTATAATCTGCGTAATCCTTTTTAAAACACCGTCCCTATTGTAAATTCCCACTGGGTGGCCTTTTCTCCTTCTCTCCTGTTCAGGTTGCGGCCCCATTCAAGCCGGAGCGGCCCAACAGGAGAAAACCACCTTACCCCCAGGCCCGCAGATGTCCTCAAATCACCAAGGTCTATGCCGCCGTTATAGGCATTTCCTGCGTCAAAGAATATGAGACCCTTCACTCTTTGTTCTGGCACCAACGGGAAAAGATATTCCAGATTTGCAAAAACCTCTTTATCGCCGCCTATAATATCATTTGTTGCAGTATCCCTTGGGCCTATGCTCCTTGTTCTGAAACCCCTTATGGTATTTATTCCGCCAAGATAGAACCTTTCATATACAGGGATATCTTTGCCTCCAAACCCCTGAATATATCCTATTACACCATGCGTGACGAATGTGGTATCCCAAAACAGCGGAAAATATTTTGCGCCTTCGGCAATATATTTTACAAAATTATTATCACCTCCGAGGGGGCCGCCTGCAAATTCAACAGAAAGAGATGTTACAGAACCTTCATTCGGGAAAAATGCGTCATCCCTGGTATCCCTTTTAATGGCGCCGCTCAGGCTGCTTGTAGTACTCTTCCCTACTTGATCCTTTATCAACTGCGCAGCAGAAGACGACACATCTTTTACTGTCACCTCTTCCAGTTTATAGGTCAGGTATCCCCTGACATCCCTTTCATAAACCGGAAAACCAAGCCTTACATCAAAACCATAACTGCCTCTTGTAAAATCAGGATACTCCCTGTTCACCTTAAATAAATCAAACCCTGCGGAAATGGGTTTGTCAAAAAGCCACGGCTCGGTGAAGCCAAGCTGGTATCTCGAGCTTTTAGAGCTTATAGTCCCTGAAAGGTCAAGTCTAAGCCCTGTGCCGATAAAGTTGCTCTGCGATATGGATGCAGTGCCTATAATATTATCAACCGAGCTGTAACCAATGCCTGCCGAGATTTGCCCGGTCGGCCTCTCTTTTACATCCACATTCAGAACCATTTTGTTTTCAGCGCTTCCCGGCTGCGGCGCAATGCTCACCCTCTCAAAATATCCCAATCTGTTCAGGTTGTTCCTGCTCCTCTTCATATTTGTTGATGAAAAAAGCATTCCCTCTGACAGCTCAATCTCTCTCCTTATAACTTTATCCCGGGTGTTGACATTGCCGGAAATGTTTATCTTCTCTATATATGCCAATTCCCCTTTCTGAATATCAAATGTAATATCAGCCCTTTTTCCCTTTTCATCTACGTTGGTAACAGGATTGATATTAACATTCGCATAGCCTTCGTCGCCGTAAATATCACTCAACCTGGAAATATCCCCGGTTAATATCTTTCTGCTGAATACCTCACCGGTGGTTGTCTTAACCTTTTCCATCAATAGTGTCCTGGTGGTAAGTATATCCCCCTTTATATCTATTTTCCCAACCTTATATTGTTCTCCTTCAGAAAGGGCTATGGTAATAAAAAACCATTTCTTATCACTGCTTAAAGACACAAGATGGTCTGTTATGCCGGCATGGATGTAGCCGTTATCATAATAATGCGCCATTATCTTATTGAGGTCGTTTTGAAACACAGCCTCGTCAAATATCCCTGATTTTGACAGAAAAGAAAAGAAACCAACCTCGCTTGTGTCCATGACATCCTTTATCTCACCCTCATCATATGCCTTGCTGCCTATAATAGTAATCCTCTTTACCTTTACCTTATCTCCTTCCTCTATATTAAACTTAACCTCTGCGGCTGCGTCATCCTTCCTCTCTACCACAGGTTCAACATTTGCAAGAAAAAAACCTTCAGCCGCGTAAAGGGCCTTAATCTTTTCTGCATTTTCAGTGAGGAGCGTCCTGTTAAGGATAGTGTTCTCCTTTACTGTTATAGCGCCGTTTATCTTCTCGTCTTTAATCTCTTTATTTCCGCTTATCACAACTTTTTTTATTACCGGCCTTTCCTTTACAATAAAGGTCAGTTCCATGCCCCTGCCTGTATCTCTGATATCTGCCATTACATCTTCAAAAAAGCCCATGTCATAAATGGTCTTTATGTCGTCCCTTAAATCATCAGGAGAAAGCGCCTCTCCTGCCTTGCTTTTTATCTTTGTCTTTACAGCCGCTTCGTCAACCCGTTTATTGCCGGTAATTATCACATTGCTGATTATCCCTAACCTTGCAACGTCTTTAACTTCCGTGTGTCCGGGGACAGATTTCAAATCTGTCCCCGCTGCCGTAATCATTTTTTCCACAAGTTTCCCGGCAAAAGACTTTAGAGATTCAAGGATTGCTTTTTCATTTTCTTCCTTCACATATAGGGAGGTAATTAGCCTATTCTCTATTATATCCAATAGCCTTATATCAAGACTTATAGCTTTATCAATCTTTGTTATACTGCCAAGGATTGCATAAGCCGCGCCTTCATCTTTTCCAATCTTTGAGGCGCTCGCCTCGTCAAACGAATATATCTTTTCCTCAAGCACAAGTATTTTGAGCCTTTCTATGCCGGCAATTTTGAATTTACCGTCTTCCTCAATGTTAGACGCCAATGCATTAAGAACCTCTCTTCTGAAACCGGAAAGGTCTCCTTTGCCATATACTGTAAACGGCATGATGATAATTCCAACCGGACCATTTGCCGGCGCAGTTTCAGACGCCTGTGCCGGGGATATAATAACTACAGTGACCAGCAAAAACAGGACCAACCTCATCAGACCTTTTCTGACCGCTGACCACTGACCACCGACCACTGCCTTTTTAGACCGCACTAAGCCTCACCTCTGACTGTGCGGTATTTTCGTATATCTTCCCGTCCAGCATCCTGATATTTCTCTTCATCTTGCTGACTAATCTCTCATTATGCGTTACAATAACCATGGTTATGCCCTTTTCATTATTTAATTTTAAAAGCAGATTAAAAACATCGTCTCCTGTATGCGTATCCAGATTCCCTGTCGGCTCATCTGCGAGAAGCACATCCGGCGATTGAATAAGCGCCCTTGCTATCGCAACCCTCTGCTGCTCACCGCCGGACAACTCGCCGGGCTTGTGACTCCACCTCTCCTTCAAACCAACATCAGCAAGAAGGCCCTCTGCCATCTTCCTGGCTGAATTCCTGTCGCCGCCCCCGATGAGAACAGGCATCATTACATTTTCAAGGGCGGTAAATTCCGGAAGAAGGTGATGAAACTGAAAAACAAAACCTATATTTTTATTTCTAAAAATGGCAAGCCTCTTGTCTGTCTGGCCAAAATTTTTTTCGCCTTTATAAAATACATCACCCTTTGTCGGCCTGTCTAATGCGCCCATTATATGCAAAAGCGTGCTCTTTCCGACCCCTGATGCCCCAACCACAGCCATCATCTCGCCCTTTGAAACAGAGAGGTCAATGCCTTTAAGAACCTCTACTGTCTTTGTCTTATTGCCGTAAGATTTATACAATCCAACTACCTTTATCAGTTCCAATATCATCACCTGTATAATTCGGTCACCGGTCACAAGACACCAGGTCACCAGTCTGGTAACTTGTGACTTGCAACTGGTGACTTGTATCTTATATCAGCGCCGCAGACTGAAGCCCTTTTGCCTTTATAACATCCGCAACCCTTGCCTTTATAACATCTTCCAGCGCCTTCCTTATATCAGGATATTTAGCCAGAATATCTTTTATCATAGGCCGAGAAAACAGAACAAGCTCTACATTTGTAACAGCCGTACAATTGGCAACCCGCGGCTTTGATGTGGCCAAAGCAATCTCGCCAAAGAAATCCCCTTCCTCAAGCACTGCCATCACTATCTTCCCTTTCTGAGGATCATCAACCCATACCTTGATATTTCCTTCCTTTATCAGATACATTGTATCCCCTATCTCTCCCTGATTAACTACATTTGCGCCCTGTTCAAATTTTTCAGAGGATAGCCTTGCAAGTATCGCCTTTCTGTCAACCGGGGTTAAAGGCTCAAATATAGGAGAAATGGCCATGAGCCTGTCAACAACCCTCTCTTTATAGAAATTGAAAAGCACCTCTGCAACCCTCTTATGCCTTGCAATAATATCATCTATGTCGCTTTTAACAATCTCAAGGATGCTCGCCGGCGTTGTTGCCCTTACTGACGCCTCTCTTCTTGCATTTGAAAAGAAACCAAACTCGCCAAAAAAATCACCCTCCTTCAACGTGGCCAGCACAACGTTATTGCCTTTCTTATCCCTAACAATTATATCCAATTCTCCGCTTACAACTATATAGATAGAATCGCCTCTGTCGCCCTCCTGAAAGACAAACACCCCTGGAGAGATTATTTGATGTTTGACCTTGCCGATTACCGCAAACAGCTCGTCTCTTGTCAGGTCTGAAAAAAGCGGGGTTCTGGGAAACTTGACAGGCTGTTCTTCTGCAGCCTTCGCAGGACTCTCTGTAGAAGACGGCTGGCCGGCAGCAGGCCTGCCCCAGCCTCCCCCTTTATCCCCCTCTATGAGGGGGACAGGGGGAGGCTGGGGCTTTGATGTCTCGGCCTGTCCCTCACCTACAATCCCTTTTTGTGTATACAACTCTGCTATCTTTTTCTGCACACCCGTCTGGGACGGGTCTATATCCATTATAATCTTGCATACACCTATCGCCTTGGTAACAAACCCCTGTGTGATAAATACATTTATGGCCAGTTTATAGACATCTACTGCCTCGCTGTTTTTACCCAACTTTCTGTAAATATCCCCAAGCCGCAGGACAATCTTAGGATCCTTGCCGGAATATGACCTTATGGTCTCGTATGTCTCAACGGCCTCCTTTAATTTGCCTTTGGAGAAATAACCTTCTGCCTTATCTTTAACAGCAGACACTGATCTCTCGTCTATAGCCATAACTCCCTCCCTTCATTCATACCGCAGCGCCTCAACCGGGTCCAGCCTGGATGCCCGCCATGAGGGATAGATTGTTGCCAGAAAGCTTATAATAATTGCCGCCGATGCTATTATCAGCACAACATAAGGGTCCACCTTTGAAGGAAGTTTATCTATATAATACACATCAGGACGGAGAACCTTAAAACCAAAAAGCCTTTCCACAATCCCAACAATCTTTTCCAGATTAAGGGCCGCGGCAACCCCCAGCGCCACGCCACCAGCAGTGCCGCTAATCCCTATTATCAGTCCTTCTATCATAAATATCCGCATTATCCCGTTTGCAGTAGCGCCCATGGATTTAAGTATCGCTATATCCTTCCCCTTTTCCATAACCACCATGATAAGGGTAGATATAATATTAAGCGCGGCGACTATGACAATTAATATAAGTATTATAAACATCGCCGCCTTTTCCAGCTTTAGCGCTGAAAACAGATTCTTGTTCATGTCCATCCATGTCCTTATGTAATAAAACCCTCCAAGGGCATTCTGTATATCTTTGCTTATCTTCTCTGCCTGATAGATATCTTTTATCTTAACCTCTATCCCTGTAACCATATCCCCCATCCTGAAGAATCTATTGGCGCTCTCAAGAGAAATGAATGCCATAGATGAATCATACTCATACATGCCAAACTCAAAGATTCCGGATACCTTAAATCTTGCAATCCTTGGCACAGGACCAGCCGCTGTCATTGTGCCGGACGAAGATATTACATTCACCTCATCGCCGACTGTAATACCCAGGTTTCTGGAAAGTTCCCTGCCTACAACTATCCCGGGCATGGAAGAGTTAGGGGAATATTTATCCTGCAAAGAATTCCTGAGGCCATCCATGCTGCCCTGCCTTATCTTTCCGGGCAGGACTATTACCTCGCCGACACTGTCAACATCCAGCCCCCTCACTACAGCGCCCATAACCCCGTTTTCCGTTGAAAGCATTGCCTGATTATATATAAAGGGTGTTGCGCCGACAACACCTTCAACCTTTTTTGCCTTTTCCTCCACCTCTTTATAGTCCTTCATGCCCCTGCCCAGTTCCATCACCACCAGATGCGCATTCACACCAAGTATCTTGTTCCTCAAATCCTCTTCAAATCCTGTCATTACAGACAGAACAACAATAAGGGCAGTTACCCCAACCATAACGCCCAATATTGATATAAAGGTTACGATTGAGACAAATGTCTGTTTGCGCTTTGCCTTGAGGTATCTAAGACCTATAAAAAGTTCATAACCTGCCATTATTCTATCTGCCTCTCAGGCCTTAACTGTGGGAATAATATAACATCTCTTATGGACGCAGAATTTGTAAAGAGCATTACAAGCCTGTCAATGCCAATGCCCTCGCCTGCTGTAGGGGGCATGCCGTATTCAAGGGCCCTGACAAAATCCTCATCCATCAGATGCGCCTCTGTGTCGCCTGCATCCTTTTCCTTAGCCTGCTGGACAAACCTTTCCCTCTGGTCTATCGGGTCATTAAGCTCTGAAAAGGCATTGGCAATCTCCCTGCCGCAGACCAAAAGTTCAAACCTGTCAACAATTGCAGGGTCTTTGTCATTCTTTCTGGAAAGCGGCGAAACCTCCAGAGGATAATGCGTAACAAATGTCGGCTGGATGAATTTAGGTTCAGCAACCTCTTCAAATATCTCTAAGAGAATCTTACCGTGGCTGAATGCCTCCGGCATATCAAGGCGAAGCTTTTTTGCAAATTCAAAGGCCTTTTTCTTGTCAGTAAATATCCCTTCATCCGCATTGCTGTATTTAAGTATCGCATCCTTTACAGTAATCCTCTGCCACGGCGGAGTTAAGTCAATGATCTGACCCTGATATTCTATCTTGAACGTCCCAAGGAGATCCTTTGCAATGGAACTGAGCATCTCCTCTGTCAGGTTCATCAAATCCTCAAAGGTTGCATATGCCTGATAAAACTCAAGCATTGTGAATTCAGGGTTGTGCTGCGTTGATATGCCCTCATTTCTGAAATTCCTGTTTATCTCATAAACCCTTTCAAATCCGCCTATGACAAGCCTCTTAAGATAAAGCTCAGGGGCAATCCTCAAAAACAAATCTATATCAAGGGCATTGTGATGGGTCTTAAAAGGCCGGGCAGCTGCGCCGCCTGGGATTGACTGCATCATTGGCGTCTCTACTTCTATGAAATCCCTTTTACCGAGAAAATCTCTTATGAGTTGGATTATCCTTGTCCTTTTTATAAAGACATCTTTAACTTCTGGATTTGTTATCAGGTCGAGATAGCGCTGACGGTAGCGGATCTCCACATCCGTAAGGCCGTGCCACTTTTCAGGCAAAGGCAAAAACGATTTTGCCAAAAGTCTTATATATTTTGCCTCTATGGTGAGTTCATTAGTTTTGGTGCGAAAGACGCTTCCTTCCACGCCGACAATATCTCCGATATCAAAATTTCTAAAGATTTTATAGGCATCCTCGCCGATCAAATCCTTTCTAATATATACCTGAATTCTGCCCGTCCTGTCCTGAATATGCAGAAAAGAGGCCTTGCCAAAATCCCTGAATGCCATTATCCTGCCTGCAAGTCTAACTGTCTCATTCCTGGCTTCAAGGGTTTCTTTGTCCAAACTACCGCAGCGGTCTATTATCTCTTTTGTGGTATCTTTTACCGCAAAATCATTAGGGTATGGGTCTATCCCCATCCGCTTAAGCTCTTCTAATTTATTTCTCCTCTGCTCTGTCTCTCCAATCCTTTCTGCCATTTAAATAATCCTTTTCCTGTAAAATTTTAAAAAGTTACATTATCTCAATTTGCTATTGGTAGTCAAGGGAAAGAACTGTAAATAAATTTATCTTGACGCAACCATGAAACATTGCTATAAACCAGATTGTAGCAAGAAGAGTCTCTATCAAAAATTTGTGCAAGGCAAGGAGGCGGTTATGGCTTGTTTGCAGTTGTATAGACAGGCAGATAAATTAAACCCTTCCGATAAAATTTTATCAGCGCAATGGAAAGGCAGGCCAAAAGGCCTGCCTTTTTGCTTTCTGTCATTCCCGAAGGCCTCTATCGGGAATCCAGTTCTTAATAATAAATCCGGAGGCGCATTTTGCAAAAAATGAAACAAACTGCTGAAGATTATTTAGGAGTAGAAGTAACAGAAGCAGTTATTACTGTTCCTGCATATTTCAATGACGCTGAACGTCAGGCAACCAAAGAAGCTGGCCAGATCGCCGGTCCGCAGCGCCCGGCGCCCGCTGCTGGGCGGCCA
>JBBTFC010000104.1:5656-6784 GCA_038042015.1 Deltaproteobacteria bacterium | reverse complement strand
TTAGAGAACCACAGTGTCAAAGTTTTTACTCTGATGCTCTGACACAGTGGTTCTTTATTATTTTACCTCTCCGCCTACAACAATCTCCGGTATGCGCAGCGTGGGCTGGGCATCTGAAACCGGCACACCCTGCGCATCCTTTCCGCATGTGCCTATCCCAAAGCCGAGGTCAAAGCCGACCATGTCTATGTTTTTTAATATCTCAGGGCCGCTCCCTGTGAGGGTTGCGCCTCTTACAGGCTCTCCAATCTTTCCCTTTTCTATTAAGTAGCCTTCTGTAACCTCAAACACAAAATCGCCGTTGACTGTATTCACCTGGCCGCCGCCCATCTTTTTTACAAAAAGCCCTTTTTCAAGGGACTTTATGATTTCATCCGGACTTGATTTGCCCGGCGCAATCATTGTGTTTGTCATCCTCGGTATTGGCCTGTGGTGATAAGACCCCCGCCTGCCGTTGCCTGTGGATTTACAGCCGTCCTTCATTGCAGAGAGACGGTCATACATATAGTTTTTCAAGATCCCGTTTTCTACAAGGATAGTCTTCTGACCCAGACTTCCCTCATCGTCAAAGAAAAATGAACCTCTTTTATATGGAATAGTTGCATCATCTATTACGGTTATTAAAGGAGAGGCAATCTTTGCCCCAACCTTTCCTGAATATACTGAAAGGCCCTGCTGCGCCAGGTCTGCCTCAAGGCCGTGGCCAACAGCCTCGTGAATCATAGTGCCGCCTGCCTCGCTGGATAAAACAACAGGCATCTTCCCCCCTGACGCCTTCCTTGCCCTGAGCATGAGAATGGCCCTCTTTGCGGCTGTTTCAGCAACCTTTTCCGGAGGATTTTCCTCAAATATCTCCAAGCCCATAACACCGCCGATAGATTCATAACCTGTCTGCACAACATTCCCTTCCCTTGCAACAACCTGAACCAAAAATAAAATCCCTGTCCTGTTTTCCTCAAGCCATTGGCCCAAAGAGTTTACAACAGCCATCTGCCTGAAACCGTCGCCATAGACCGCCTTTACCTGGCCGATCTTTTTATCAAAACCCCTTGCAAACGAATTTGCCTTTTTAACCAGAAGAACCTTTTTCAAAAGGTCAACACCGGAAGACGGAGTTTTTATGAAAAA
>JBBTFC010000104.1:0-5556 GCA_038042015.1 Deltaproteobacteria bacterium | reverse complement strand
GTATATGCATAGGCTGTCTTAAAATCAAAGATAACCCGAAGCCCCAATCCTCTATCCCTTCCTGATATGACCTTCTCAATTTTATTCTCTTCGCAGATTATGGATGTATTGACCGTCTCCTCCATATAGATGTCTGCAAAGTCGCCGCCCATTTTCAATGCCTTTTTTAGAATCTTAAACGGGTCAAAATCCATGATAAAATCCATAGCCCCTCCAAAAATAATGTAAAGATTATTAACATGTTTGGAAAAATACATCAAGACCAAAGCAAAATTTTGTAAAGCCAAATTTCTTGACAAGGTTTTCGTTTCCGTGTTATTTCAGTGATAGACACTGAACCTGTCCCTGCAGGTCTTAAGCAGGGAATGGAGGGATTAAGCATGGCTAAAAAGATCTTAATAGTTATATTTATAACCTTTTTTATGATGGTTGCAGGGAGTGCTGTTGCTGAAGAGACACGTAAGGTTATAACCGGAAAACTAAATATCAATGAGGCATCCGGCCAGGATTTTTTGCTTTTGCCGGGTATTGGAGAAAAGACAAGCCACAGGATAGTAAAGTATCGGGAGGAGTTGGGTGGGTTTAAGGCTATTGAACAGATGAAGAGAGTCAAGGGGATAGGGGATGCAGTCTTTAATAAAATAATGGAACACCTGACCACAACAGGGAAAAGCTACCTCAGGGTGTTTATGGACATCAATACGGCTACAACCCCGGCATTGCTCGCCCTGCCTGGAATATCCGAAAAAGACGCCTTTGCCGTTGTTGAGTATAGAAAGAAAAACAAAGGCTTTAAGAAAATAGAGGAGATTAAATTGGCCGGTATAGGCAAGGAAAAATTTGAGGAGATAAAGGATTTGATTACAGTTCTGGAGCTTAAACCAATAAAAGGAAAGCCATAGAATAGTCTTTGATGAATATTCTTATAATAAACCAGCATTTTTATCCTGAGATAGCGCCAACAGGTCAGCTTATGACAGACCTGGCAGAAGATTTGGTAAAAAAGGGTATTGATGTGACTGTCCTGACAGGAAGGCCGAGCTACAATCTTGAGGGTTTTGATTATGATGCCCCAAAGAGAGAAACATATAATGGCATAGATATTATAAGGGTCTTCAATACAAGATTCTCTACAAAATATTTAATCTACCGCATACCAAATTGGCTTACATTTTATATATCCGCGATGCTGAAGGCTGTCTTTTTGCAGCGACACGATGTGGTTATGGCGCTGTCAACCCCGCCTTACATTGCAATTATAGGGGTTTTGCTAAAAAGTGTAAAGGGTTCGAAATTCATATTTTGCGTTCAAGATTTATACCCTGATGTTGTAAGGGATATTGGTCTGATAAAAAATAATTTAATATTAAAGATATTGGAGGCCATATCAATATGGATTTACAAAAAAGCGGATAAGATTATTGTTTTGGGCGATGCCATGAAAAAGGGACTTATCAAAAATAATGTTGATGAAAAAAATATTGAAGTGATACACAACTGGTCAGATGGCAGAGAGATATATCCTCTTGATAAAGATAAAAACCCATTTATAAAAAAATATAATCTGGAAGGGAAATTTATTGTTTTATATTCAGGGAATATGACTATTGTCCATGAATTTGAGCCGATAAAGTCTGCAATGGATAAATTAAGAGATAAAAAAAATATTGTCTTCCTTTTTATAGGAGGCGGCACTGAAAAAAAGGGGATGGAAGATTTTGTTGCAGAAAAGGGTTTGCCTAACGTTGTATTTTTACCATACCAGCCGAGAAAGGAATTGTTGTACAGCCTGAATGCCTGCGATGTTTCTCTTGTATCCCTGAAAAAATCTGCGGAAGGCAAGGTTGTCCCAAGCAAGCTTTATAGCTGCCTTGCGGTAGGGAAGCCTGTTATAGCCGTATGCGCGCAGGATAGTGAAATCGCCTCTATAATAAAACAAAATAACTGCGGTATTGTTGAGGACGCAAATAATCTGCATAACAAGATATTTGAATTATACGAAAATCCAGAGATGCGGATAAGAATGGGAAAAAACGGGAGGGATGCATTTATGAGGTTTTATGACAGAAACATTGCTGTGAATAAATATTATGAAGTCATAAATAATCTATACAAAGGAGAAGCCCATGCCTAAAAAAGCGCTTATCACAGGCATAACAGGCCAGGACGGCTCATATCTGGCTGAATTATTGCTATCAAAGGGATACGAGGTTCATGGTGTTATAAGAAGGGCTTCAACATTTAACACCGGAAGGATAGACCACATTTATATTGACCCCCATGACCCCAAGGCAAAACTGTTTCTGCATTACGGCGACCTGACAGATGCGAGCCAGTTAACCAATCTCATTTATAATGTTAAGCCTGATGAGATATATCATCTTGGCGCACAGAGTCATGTAAGAGTGAGTTTTGACATACCTGAATACACAGGCGATGTGACAGGGCTCGGCACAACAAGGATACTTGAGGCTATAAAGAGAAGCGGCATAAAGACAAGATTTTATCAGGCGTCATCATCTGAGATGTTTGGCTCTGCTAAACCCCCTCAAAGCGAAAAAACCCCATTCTACCCAAGAAGCCCTTATGCCGCTGCAAAGGCGTATGCCCATTGGATGACGGTTAATTACAGAGAGGGTTATAATCTATTTGCGTGCAACGGCATACTTTTCAACCACGAATCTCCAAGAAGGGGCGAGACATTTGTAACAAGGAAGATAACAAGGGCGATTACAAATATCACTGCGGGGAGGCAGAAGTTTTTATATCTCGGAAATCTTGATGCAAAAAGGGATTGGGGGTTTGCGCCTGAATATGTAGAGGGAATGTGGAAGATACTCCAGCATAATAAATCCGATGACTATGTATTTGGAACAGGTGAAACTCATTCTGTAAGGGAATTTGCTGAAGAGGCATTTGATTATGCGGGTCTTGATTGGAAAAAATATGTAAAGATTGACAAGAAATATTTTAGACCAACAGAGGTGGATGTATTGATTGCAAATCCATCTAAAGCAAGGAAAATATTAAAATGGAAACCAAAGATTACATTTAAGGACTTAACAAAGATTATGGTTGACGCGGATATGAAGGCCATAGGGCTTAAACCTATTGGCGAGGGTGACAAGATATTAAATAAAAAATTTCCAAACAGGTGGTGGAAAAAAGACTGATGTCGTTCTGGGATAATAAAAAGATACTTGTAACAGGCGGGGCAGGTTTTCTTGGCTCTTTTATTGTTGAAAAGCTCATGGAAAGAGGCGTACCGAGGCAGAATATTATTATACCGAGAAGCGGTGAGGCGGATTTGCGCAAATGGGAAAACTGCCGGAGGGTTGTTGAGGGTGTTGATATTGCAATACATCTTGCAGGAAAGGTCGGCGGCATTGGTTTTAACAGGGGGAATCCGGGTATACTTTTTTACGATAATGCAATAATGGGCATCCAAATGATGGAGGCTGCAAGGCAAAATGGCGTGGAGAAGTTTGTATGCCTCGGAACAGTTTGCGCCTATCCAAAGTTTACCCCTGTGCCGTTTAAAGAGGACAACCTCTGGAATGGTTATCCCGAGGAAACAAATGCGCCTTATGGTCTTGCAAAAAAGATGCTTCTTGTTCAGGCGCAGGCATACAGACAGCAGTACGGGTTCAATGCAATATATCTGCTCCCTGTTAATCTTTATGGACCAAGAGATAATTTTGATCCAAAATCTTCCCATGTTATTCCAGCGCTTATAAAAAAGATGGTGGATGCTAAAGATAAAGGTATTGATGAAGTTGTTATCTGGGGTACAGGAAATGCGTCAAGGGAGTTTTTGTATGTTGAGGACTGTGCAGAAGGGATACTTCTGGCAGCAGAGAGATATAACAAGTCAGAGCCTGTAAACCTCGGTGTTGGTAAGGAAATAAAGATAAAGGATTTAGTGGAACTTATCGCGGAGTTAAGCGGCTTTAAAGGCAGGATAATATGGGATACAACAAAACCAGACGGACAGCCGCGCAGATGTCTTGACACAAGCAGGGCTAAAAAGGAATTTGGGTTTACGGCAAAAACAGATTTTAGGGAGGGACTAAAAAAGGCAATAGAGTGGTATGGGAAAAATAGGGATGTGAATGCGTATAGGGATTAACACGCTCTTTTTTATCCCTGGCAAGGTTGGCGGCAGCGAGACATACATAAGAAATCTTATATCAAAATTATCTGATATTGATAAGGAAAACGAATATTTCATATTTGCAAACAGGGAAAACTTTAATGAGTTTAAGATAGATAAACCAAATTTTCACAAGGCGCTTTGCCCTATCAATGCGTCTTTTAAGCCAGGGAGGATACTCTGGGAACAGTTTGTTTTACCGTTTCAGACATTGAAATATAAAATTGACATCCTGTTTTCCCCGGGCTATACAGCGCCTATCTTTACAAAATGCAAACAGGTTGTGGCAATATACGATTTGAATTACTATCACCACCCGGAGGATTTTTCAAGGTTTGAGCTTATTTTCTGGAAACTGCTTATCCCATTGTCTGCAAGGGTTGCAGACAGGATAATTGTCCTGTCCAACAATTCAAAAAGGGATATAGAAAATGTGCTGGATGTGCCATCTAATAAGGTCGTACCAATCTATCTTGCTGCAAATATTTTTTCCAATGCTGCAGATTGGACAAAGGAAAAGATAAGAGAGGTAAAGAAAAAATATCAGATAGATAAAGATTATATACTTTCTGTTGCCGCATTCCACCCGCATAAAAACCTCTACAGGCTTATAGAGGCATATAAAATACTTAAAGACAGGTATGGAAGCGGTCATAAACTTGTACTGGTGGGTATGAAAGCAAGGGCATCAAAGGCTGTGGAAGTCGCAATAAAAGGCATGTCTCTTGAAAAAGACGTAATCTTCACAGGATGGGTACCTGTAGAAGACATACCAATTCTCTACAAAGGCGCTGCTATATTTGTCTTTCCATCTCTGTTTGAGGGTTTTGGTATTCCGCCCATTGAGGCAATGACATGCGGCACGCCGGTAGCAGTATCCAATACAACATCTCTGCCGGAGGTTGTTGGAGATGCAGGCTTGTTTTTTAACCCCATGGATATTGAAGATATTGCTGCAAAAATACACACAATCGTTGCTAATAAAAACATAAGGGATGAACTAATTAAAAAGGGATTTGAACAGGCAAAGAAATTTTCATGGGATAAGACAGCAAGAGAGACTCTTGATGTGTTTAAGATGGTAATATCTAAATAGATATGAACAAAAAAAAGGCTCTAATAACAGGTATAGCAGGACAGGACGGCTCATATCTTGCCGAGCTATTGCTGGGAAAAGGCTATGAAGTATATGGGTTTGTAAGACATTCTGTTTTTGAAAGCTTTGAGAGAATAAAGCGTGTCAAAGATAGGATTTCTTTTATACAGGGGGATTTGACAGACCAGTCATCAATTGATGAGGCAATAAAGAAGGCAAGACCTGATGAGATTTATAACCTTGCATCGCAGTCATTCATACCGCTTTCATGGGAACATCCTGTGCTGACTGCAGATATAAATGCCAC
>JBBTFC010000103.1:0-11731 GCA_038042015.1 Deltaproteobacteria bacterium | reverse complement strand
TTTGATATTACAAAGAAGATATTTACAGCGCCGTCAAATAAGATGACGGAGGATTATATAACAGGAAGGTTTGGATAAAAAGGGAGGAACTATGACTCGCGTGGCATATCATAAGGCATTAGAAGAACTTGAGAATGAACTCATGGTAATGGGTGAGATGGTGGCAAAGGCAATTAAAGACTCCATAGAGGCATTGAAAAAAAGGGACTTTGAGATGTCAAAGGAGATTATAAAGAATGACCTTTTGATAAACAAAAAAAGATTTGAGATAGAGGAAAGATGCCTTCAGATGATTGCAACCCAGCAGCCAATGGCAATTGACTTAAGGACAATCGCCGCCATATTGAGCATCATTACAGACCTTGAGAGAATAGGCGACCACGCGGAGGGGAATGCAAAGATAAATTTATTGATAGGAAGCGAACCACTCGTAAAACAGCTCATAGATGTCCCACGGATGTCCGAGAAGGGCTTGTCCATGCTGGACAGGGTCCTTAAGGCATTTATAAACCGCGACGCAAAGACAGCCAGGGCTATATGCGATGAGGATGATGAGGTTGACGCCCTTTATGACCAGATATACAGAGAACTCCTACTTCTTATGATAGAGAATCCAAAGAAGATTGAAGGCGCAACATATCTCATCTGGCTTGCCCACAACCTTGAAAGGATTGCAGACAGGGTAACAAACATTGCGGAGAGGGTAGTGTTTATGGTTACAGGGAAGATGGAAGAGGTGAATGTGTCTAAGTATTAAATTCAGGGTTTTCAATTTAAACTTTTTAGGGGGATTTTATATTTGTTGATATTATAAAGGCATGTGTCCTTGGCATCGTTGAGGGTGTTACAGAATTTTTGCCAGTCTCATCCACAGGTCATCTCATACTGGCAGGCAATCTCCTTTCATTCACAGGAGAGAAGGCAAATACCTTTGAGATATTTATCCAACTCGGCGCCATCATAGCAGTGGTCTGGTTTTACAGGGGAAGGCTTTTCTCTATAGTTAGGGATTTGGGTAACGGAGGATCCAGAAGGTTCGCAGCCAACATCATCATTGCGTTTCTACCCGCGGCAATCATCGGCCTTTTAACACATTCATGGATAAAACTGTATCTTTTCAATACCCGCACAGTTGCCGCTGCGCTTATCGCCGGCGGTCTTATAATATTGATTATTGAAAGGGCTGCAAAGACTCCAGGGGTTTTGGAGATTGAAAATATATCTTTGCGCACAGCATTGGGTATTGGTTTCGCTCAGGTATTTTCCCTGTTCCCGGGCATTTCAAGGTCAGGGGCAACAATCATGGGCGGGCTGGTTGCCGGTCTTGACAGAAAAACAGCAACGGAGTTTTCGTTCTTTCTTGCAATACCCACAATGTTTGCAGCCACATCGTATGACCTGCTTAAAAACCTGAAATACCTTTCAGCAGGAGACGTCCCTGTCTTTGCAACAGGCTTTATTGTGGCCTTTATATCGGCCCTGATAGTAATCAAGGCCTTTATCGGGTTTGTGCAAAAGCACACCTTTGCTGCATTTGCATATTACCGCATTATATTCGGCATCCTCATCCTGCTGATACTGGGATAGACATATTGTTATGTCAATTATCAGAGTTACAGACCTTGTAAAAAGATATAACGGCCTTGCCGCGGTGGATGGCATATCATTTACTGTAAATGAGGGCGAATCCTTTGGATTTCTCGGGCCTAATGGCGCGGGGAAGACTACAACCATAAATATCCTCTGCACACTTCTGTCCCAAACATCGGGAAAGGCTGAGGTCAATGGTTTTGACTGCCTGAAACAGCCGCCCCAAGTCCGCTCATCCATTGGGTTGGTTTTTCAGGACATCACACTTGATAATGAGTTGACCGCGTATGAAAATCTCAAGTTTCACTGTTATCTTTACAATATGGAGAAGGCAAAGGCAGAAGAGAGGATAGAGGCTATACTCCATGTTGTGGGTCTTTATGACAGGAAGGACGACCTTGTAAGGAAATTTTCCGGAGGCATGAAGAGGCGCCTTGAGATAGCGAGGGGGCTTCTGCATCATCCAAAGGTTTTATTCCTTGATGAGCCGACCCTCGGCCTTGACCCTCAGACAAGGGCGCATGTCTGGGAATTTATAAATAACTGGCGCAAAAAAGAGGGTATAACAGTATTTCTTACAACGCATTATATGGACGAGGCAGAGGTGTGCGACAGGATAGCCATTATAGACCACGGGAAGATAATTGCCTGCGGCACGCCTGAAGAACTTAAAAAGATGATAAAGGGCGACACCATTTATCTGAAAACAGAGGATGATAAAGCTGCCGGCACAGAAATAGAAAAAAACTTTGGCATAAAGACCATCAAACTCCACGATAGCATCTGTTTTAATGTGGAGGCAGGCGACAAATTTATCCCGAAGATTTTTGATGGCCTCAAAACGGCTGTCTTTTCCGTGAATCTGAAAAAACCTACACTTGATGATGTCTTCATGCACCTTACAGGCAGGGAGATAAGGGAAGATAATAACAGCAGCAGGGGCGGAGAGACCTTAAGGCTGAGAAGGAAAAAGGGCTAACCATGTTTTCTTATAAAGCAATATATGTAATTGTAAGCAGGGAGTTTAAGCGGTTTTTTCGCCAGCGCGGGAGACTGATTGTTACCTTCGCCCGTCCTATCCTATGGCTGTTTGTAGTGGGGGCAGGCTTTACCCGGCTTGTCAATATTCCCGCAGGTATGAACTATAAGCAATTTTTGCTGCCGGGCATTATCGGCATGACAATACTTTTTAGCTCTATATTTTCCAGCATATCTGTAGTGTGGGACAGGGAGTTTGGATTTTTAAGGGAGATGCTTGTTGCGCCCATATCGCGGACTACGATTGTAATGGGCAAGCTTTTAAGCGGCGCTGCCCTTTCCGTGCTTCAGGGCGCTGCCCTGCTTATTTTTTCGCCGCTTTTAGGCCTGAAGATGAATCTTGTGGAATTTCTGGCAATGTTGTTTTTCATGACCCTTTTGAGCGTTGCCATAACCGCCCTGGGGCTTTTTATAGCTGCATTCCTCACATCCCTTGAAGGTTTTAATGTGATTATGAATTTTATAGTCCTGCCCATGTTTTTTTTAAGCGGCGCGCTTTATCCCATGAACGTACTCCCTCCTGCCCTTCATTATTTTACGCTTATAAACCCGCTCTCCTACGGCATTGATGCCTTTAAGCATGTATTATTCAAAAACAACACTGCATTTGGCGCTGAATTTCCCCTCTTCCTTGACATAGGTTTGCTGGCGCTGTTCTCAGTTGGAATGACAATCCTTGCAGCGCGCTTTTTTGAGAGAAAAGGATAATTTTTTACTTGGGTTACAGAAATTAACCTGATAAACTCGTTTTATGCAAGGATAACAGATGGCTGAAAAGAGGGTTATTAATAGACATTTAAAGAGAATGAATGTGCTGTTTGGAACTGATAAGCCGGTATTTCACGGCTTTACAGTGGACATTTCCGATACAGGGATATTTTTAAAGAGCATTAAGGTATATCCGCCGGGTTCTGTTATTATCGTAGAGATTCATATACCCGACTGCGGTGTTATAGAGTTTCAGGGCAGGATTATGTGGGCAAAGACTGTCCCATCCAATATGATCAATATTGTTAAGAAGGCCGGGATGGGGGTAAAGATAATAAATTTTTTGAAAGGCGGGGATGAATATCAGAAATTGTTAAAGGCATTCCATCATTAGCGGATAGCGTTTAAAAGAAACACATAGCGTATAGTTTTTTTATCCGCTTTATGCTAAACACTCTACGCTCTCTCTTTTATGAAAACCCTTTTTATAGTTGCCACACCAATAGGAAACCTTGAAGATATAACATTGAGGGCGCTCAGGGTCTTGAAAGAGGTGGATATAATAGCCGCTGAAGACACGAGGCATACGAAAAAGCTTCTCAACCATTACGGCATAGCCAAACCGCTTACAAGCTATTTCGAGCATAATGAGATTAAAAAGGCAGAGCAACTCATATCACAGCTTAAAGAGGGAAAGGATGTAGCCCTTGTATCTGACGCAGGAACGCCCGGGGTGTCTGACCCCGGTTACAGGCTTGTAAAACTGGCAATTGAAAATTCCATCCCCGTTGTTTCAATACCAGGCCCATCTGCAATTATAGCCGCATTAAGCGCTGCCGGTCTGCCTACGGATAGTTTTTGCTTTGAGGGCTTTATCCCGTCAAAGTCTGGGGAAAGGCGAAGATTTCTTGCAAGCCTTAAAGGGATGAAAAAAACCATTGCGCTTTATGAGTCGCCGAAAAGGCTTTTGGAGTCATTGGCTGATATAAATAATATATTGGGCAATATTAGTGTGGTAGTTGCAAGAGAGATGACTAAACTCCATGAAGAGATTATAAGGGGAAAGGTGATTTCTGTATTGGAAGGATTAAGAGGCAGAGGGATGAAAGGGGAAATCACCCTTCTCCTTAATCTTAAAGAGTTTAAGGCCGAACAAGAACTTTCCCTGATTGACGAGATTAAAATCCTGCAAAAAGAACTGGGGTTGCCCCTTAAAGAAATAGCTAAAATAATAGCGGAACAAAGGGGAATCCCCAAAAGAGAGGTTTATAAAGAAACGTTGAAATTGAAGGAGGAGAAAGAATGATAAAAAAGGCAATGCAAATAACCCTCGGCATATTTATCGGCGTCGTATTATTATATCTGTTTATCTACTTTGGCGGCGCGGACTACCTCAAGGCCTTTGGCAAAAAAACAGAGCAGGCCGGCGAGGGGCTTAAACAGTATGAAAAGGGCGTTAAGGATGTTGGCGATAAGGTCTTGGAAAAGGCCAAAGAAAAGGTGAAGGAAAGGATGCCGTAAATAAATTTGTCATTTGGATGCTTCCTTGGATTCCTCTGTAATTTTAAACCCAAACGATACTGCTATTGTTGATGTGCCTATATAAATCTCTTTCATGGTTATTGCTGCCTCGCTGGTGTCCTCCTCAATACCGGAAAATATCAAAAGACGCGATGTCCGCTGTCCTGGACTAAGGGTGACAGTAAGGTCATAAATTATATCCTTTATATTATTAATTATAATCTCGGGATTAGGTAAATTTCCAAGAAGGGTATATAGGTCTGTATAATCTAAAGGTTTATGCAGCCCCATATTGTTGTCAAATAATGTTGTGAGCGACGGGTTATACATTACCTTTGTCTTTGAAGAGTTTTCTATGTCCAATAAAAATACAAGATATCCCGGTTGGGTCAAAATTTCTACCAAAGGATTGTTTGTATCTTTAGCTGCGAGTATCTTTTTTGCTTCTGATGAATTAAGCGGAGAGATGCCGACCTTTACATCATTATTGCTGAATACGATATTTTGTTCTGTAATATTGTATCCTGGCAATGCGGTTGGCAGCGGCGTGAGAAATGGATGGCCTTTTGGAGACGCGCAGCCTGTAAGGGCAGTGCATAGTAAAAATACCGTCACCAGACACCAGACACCGGACCTGTTACTTGTGACTTGTGACCTGTGGCCTGTAACTTCCGACTTCTGACTCCTGACTTCTGTATTTATCATCTACAACCCATGCATCACTGTAAAATTTTTAAATTCACCTTTATATGATTCCCAATCTATCTTTACATTTTCAACCACTGCCTCAGGGGGGCCGTTATGACACCACTCAATAAGTTTCTTTACAGGTTCTTCATCTCCCTCAAAAACAGCTTCTACTGCGCTGTCAGGCCTGTTTCTGACCCAGCCGTGTATAGAATTTCTGTCTGCCTGTTCCTTTGTGTGCGCCCTGAAGAAGACGCCCTGCACAATGCCTTCTATGATGAGATGCGCCCTAACCTTTGCCATGTATTTCTCTGTCTCAAAGTTAGCACAACTTTTGAAGAACAGCAAGTCCTGTTAATAAAATAATATTAAGAAAATAATCCCTTGCAACTTTAGGCAATATTTGGTAGCAATAGGTTATGGATAAGAGGAAAGAGGTGCTGGTTAGGTCTTTAAAAGACCCTGATGAGGCTATAAGAAAGCTGGCAGCAGAGGCCCTGGAAAAGGTTGAGACCAGAGATCGGATGGAGACTATTGAAAAATTTATAAACCAGGGCGAAAAAATGGAAAAGCTTCGCGCTGTCTATGCGCTCGGAAGGCTTAAGGGCCAAAAGGTAATCCAACTGCTCCTCAAGGCCGTTAAAGACCCGATTGAAGATGTGAGGGCTGCCGCAATAAGGGTTCTTGGCAAGATGGGGGATGCCAGGTTAATTTCTCCCTTAGTAGAGTGTCTTTCAGACAACAGCCCTGTCATAAAAAGGGCTGCGGTAGAGGCGCTTGGAGATTTCAGGGATCCCAGATTGACGGATTCCATTATGTTGATGCTTAAGAACGATGACAGCGGGGTTGTGGAAAGGGCAATAGATGCGCTTGGGAAAATCGGCGACAAAAAGGCAGAAGATGCCCTGATATATTTTGCTGTAAAAGGCTCTGGCAACATCAAGGCCAATGCTATAAAGGCCCTTGGGGAAATAGAATCTTAATCTTTAATAAAGGCTTGCTATTGTAAAAATATCTGCTATAACTTATAACATCAAGGTTTTTAACAGAAGAGATTATATCAGGCAAAAACAAAAAAAGGGGGTAAAATCATGAAAATCTTAATTGTTTACTATTCCATGTATGGGCATATCTATCGTATGGCAGAGGCTGTTGCAGAGGGGGCTAAGGAAGTCAAGGGCGCAAAGGTAGAGATGCGCCGCGTGTCGGAAACACTGCCGGAAGAGGCGCTTAAAAACATGGGGGCAATTGAGGCCCAAAAAACCTTTGCACATGTTCCGGTATGTACCGTAGATGAGTTGGCTTCCGCTGATGCGATCATCTTTGGCACCCCAACACGGTTTGGAAATATGTGCGGACAGATGCGCCAGTTTCTTGACGCTACAGGCCAGCTTTGGCTAAATGGCTCGCTTGTTGGCAAAGTCGGAAGTGTATTTACAAGTTCCGCTACACAGCACGGCGGCCAGGAGTCTACCATCCTCAGTTTCCATACTACACTCCTCCATCAAGGGATGGTTATTGTGGGTTTGCCATATGCCTTTCAGGGCCAGATGCGCATAGATGAGATTACCGGCGGTTCTCCCTACGGCGCCTCTACGATTGCCGGGGGGAAGGGGGAGCGGATGCCAAGCGAGAATGAACTGGCAGGAGCTCGGTTTCAGGGAAAACATGTTGCAACAATAGCCTCCAAACTTGCTAAATAGCTTAAGTATCTTTGGCTTTATCATGTTACCTCTGCAATATTTACCTTTTTTCTTGACAATTGGATGTCAGATGTTTTATGGTTTGCAACGCTATTTTATTTATCATTAATAAGCTGATGCGGAGGTAACCGGTAATGCTCTTATCTTATCTTCCTGTCCTGGTAATTGTTGGTTTTGTTGTTTTTCTTGCCTCTGCTATTCTATTTATAAATCACCTTCTAAGTCCAAAAAATCCTTATAAAGATAAACTATCGCCGTGGGAATGCGGCGTAGAGCCTATTGGCAATGACGCCAACGCAGGCCATTTTAAGGTTCACTTTTTTATTATAGCAATCCTGTTTATAGTCTTTGATGCAGAGACCCTGTATTTATTTTCGTGGGCGGTTGTTCTTAAAGAACTTGGGGTGGTCGCATTCGTGGAGATGTTTATATTTATAGCCATCTTGCTTGTCGGCCTCATATACGCATGGGCAAAGGGGGCGCTGGAATGGGTATAATAAAAAGTCCATTAGAAGGGGTTGTGCAGTTTACAACCCTTGATGATATTGTAGAGTTGACAGGCAGGACAGCCGCCGCTCTGGCAAAGACTACAGGGGTTGATGTTGTTGTTGACAGTGTTGTCAACTGGGGGAGAAGGTCTGCCCTCTGGCCCATGACATTCGGCCTTGCGTGTTGCGCAATAGAGATGATTGCGGCAGGCTGCTCCCGCTATGACACAGACAGGCTTGGCATAGTTTTCAGGCCTTCTCCAAGGCAGAGTGACGTCATTATCATTGCAGGCACCATGACAAAAAAAATTGCGCCTGCTGTTAAAAGGGTGTACGACCAGATGGCGGAGCCGAGGTGGGTTATTGCCCAGGGAGGCTGCGCATCAGCAGGCGGGCCTTATAATACATATTCGGTCGTTCAGGGCACAGACCTTGTTATACCTGTGGATGTTTATATCCCAGGTTGTCCGCCAAGGCCTGAGGCGCTTTTATACGGATTTTTACAGTTGCAGGAAAAGATAAAAAAAGAGATGCCGTCAGTATTTGCAAGATATGAGGTAAAGGCATAAATGACAATCGCTCCTGATTCAATCCTTATAAAAAATATAAAAGAAAGATTTGGCCCGTCTATCCTTGACACCATCATATTCAGGGATGAAGTAACCCACTTAATCAGGAAAGACAGCTTATTAGAGATATGCGGATTCCTGAAAATGGATTCTGAACTTCAATTCAATTTTCTTTCAGATATTGCAGCCGTTGATTATTTTCCCCAAAGGCCGAGATTTGAGGTTGTATATCACCTTTATTCAATCCCCAAAAAACACAGATTAGGGCTAAAGGTTAAGGTAGAAGACGGCGAGGTTGTCCCTTCTGTTACCTCTCTCTGGAATAGCGCGAATTGGGCAGAGCGGGAAGCATATGACATGTTCGGGATTAGATTTGAAGGGCATCCGAATCTTAAGAGGATATATATGCCTGAGGACTGGGAGGGGTTTCCCCTGCGAAAGGACTATCCTTTAAAGGGATATAAAGACCAGTATAATCCGTATGGGGAAGAGAAGAAATAGACGGTAGCCGCAGGCTTTAGCCTGCGAAAGAGCGCAACCTAAAGGTTGCGGCTACCCATATTGCTATGCAAAACAACGAAGAAATAGAAACCAAAGAGATAACGCTCAGCATGGGGCCGCAGCACCCGTCTACCCACGGTGTCCTGCATCTGCTTCTGGATATGAAAGGCGAAAAGGTTATCAGGGCATATCCTGATATAGGCTACCTGCACAGGGGGACCGAGAAGATTGCGGAAAACCTTCTTTATCATCAATTTGTCCCTTATACCGACAGACTGGATTATATGTGCGGCATGAGCAATAACCTCGCCTATGTGCATGCTGTTGAAAAGCTTCTGGGTATAGAAATAACGGAGCGGGCAAAATATATAAGGGTAATTGCAGCAGAGCTTTCAAGGATTGCAGGCCATCTCCTTTGCATTGGCGCATGGGCCCTGGACCTTGGGGCAATGACGGTTCTTCTTTATGCATTCAGGGAAAGGGAGATGGTTCTGGATTTGTTTGAGATGATATGCGGGGCAAGGATGACCCATAATTATCTGCGGGTCGGCGGGGTGAGGTATGACATGCAGCCTGCATTCAGGGAAAAATGTCTTGAATTTGCGGATCTGTTGCCCCGGCGGGTTAACGACTATGAGCAGCTTTTAACAGAAAACAGGATATGGCTTAAAAGGAATAAAGGGGTTGGCGTAATATCAGCAGAGGATGCGATAAATCTTGGCATGAGCGGGCCGATACTGCGCAGCACAGGCGTTAAGTGGGATATAAGAAAAGACGCCCCGTATCTTGTCTATGACAGGTTTGACTTTGATATCCCTGTTGGTGAAAAGGGAGACTGCTTTGACAGATATACTGTCCGTATGGAAGAAATGAGGCAGGCAGCGAGGATAATAAAGCAGGCGCTGGCGCAGATGCCTGACGGCAAACCATGCGTTGATATGCCTGATGTAGTTCTGCCTCCAAGAATGGAGATAGAAACAAACATGGAGGCGCTTATCCATCATTTTAAGCTTGTCTCTCATGGCTTTAAAGCGCCAAAGGGCGAGGCATACTCCAGCATTGAATCGCCAAAGGGCGAGATTGGTTTTTATATAGTCAGCGATGGTTCTGAAAGGCCGTTCAGGCTTAAGATAAGGGCGCCATCCTTTGTCAATCTTCAGGCAGTGGACACAATGTGCAGAGGTGGATATCTGGCTGATGTAGTAGCTGTGATTTCAAGCCTTGACCCTGTATTTGGCGAGGCGGATAAATAAGACGGGCAAGAGGCAATAGGTAAAACAAAAGGCAGAAAATATTTTCCTATAGCCCATCGCCTATCACCTAATTTTATGTTATCAACCAAGACAATAGAAAATATTAAAAAGGCAATAGACAAGTATCCGAGGAAGAGGTTTGCATCGATGGATGCCCTGATGATAGCGCAGGAGGAGTGCGGCTGCCTTACAGAAGAGGTTTTGAAGGAAGTTGCCTACATGCTGGATATTGCGCCGGTTCAACTCAATCAGGTTGCGGCATTTTATACGATGTATAATAAAAAGCCTGTGGGCAAATATCATATACAGGTCTGCACAAATGTTCCATGCTCCCTTCTTGGCGCAGAGCATATTGCTGAATTAATTTCAAAGAAATTGGGCATAAAAAAGGGAGAGACAACTCCAGATAAAAGATTTACCTTATCAGAGGTAGAGTGCCTCGGTTCATGCGGCACAGCGCCAATGATGCAGATAAACGACGACTATTATGAGAATCTTACAGAGGAAAATATTGAGGAGATTTTGAAGGGATTAAAATAGGAATATGTTTGAGCCAGTTCTTCTAAAAAACATAAACACCCCTGATTCCCACAGGATAGAAGTGTATCTGAAAAACGGGGGTTATCAGGCGCTTCCATCCGCGCTTAAGATGCAGTCGGATGCGCTTATCCAGATGATAAAGGATTCGGGACTCAGGGGCCGCGGCGGCGCAGGTTTTTCCACAGGCCTCAAGTGGAGTTTTATTACAAAAGATCCCACCATACCGAAATATCTCTGTTGTAACGCTGACGAGGGCGAGCCGGGGACATTCAAGGACAGGGCTATTATTGAAAAAGACCCGCATGAACTTATTGAGGGGATGGCCATTGCGTGCTATGCCATTGGCGCCGCGGCGGCGTATATATATATCAGAGGCGAGTTTGCCCTTGGGGCAAAAAGACTTGAGCAGGCAATCTCTGAGGCATATAAAAAAGGTTATCTCGGCAAAAATATTTTAAATTCAAATTTTAACTGCGATATCTATGTGCATAAGGGCGCAGGCGCATATATATGCGGCGAAGAGACAGCGCTTATTGAATCAATAGAAGGGAAAAGGGGGCAGCCGAGGATTAAGCCGCCGTTTCCTGCGCAGGTCGGTCTTTTTGCAAAGCCTACTGTTATAAATAATGTGGAGACCCTTGCATGTATCCCGCATATTATAAACAAAGGGCCGAAGTGGTTTGCATCCATCGGGCCTGAGAAAAGCCCAGGCCCAAAGATATTTGGCGTAAGCGGCCATGTAAAAAAACCCGGTCTCTATGAACTGCCGATGGGGACTCCATTAAGAGAGGTTATTTTTACACACGCAGGCGGCATCAGAGACGGCAGAAAGTTTAAGGCGGCAATACCCGGCGGGGTTTCCGCGCCAATGCTTACGGAAAAGGATCTGGACACGCCAATGGATTTTGACAGCATGGCTGCAAAAGGCACAATGCTTGGCTCAGCAGGCGTTATTGTAATGGATGATACAACCTGCATTGTAAAGGTTGCCATGAGGACTATGGGATTTTTCAGGCATGAATCCTGCGGAAAATGCACGCCGTGCAGGGAAGGCACAGACTGGACATACAAGGTTCTGCATAGGATTGAACATGGACAGGGTAAAGACGGCGATGTGGAACTTGTTGAAACCC
>JBBTFC010000102.1:5452-12903 GCA_038042015.1 Deltaproteobacteria bacterium | reverse complement strand
ATAGTCGGTTACATAGGAAATAACGATGCCAGCGAAGTCCTTCTTGACGGTCTCAAACGGCTTGAATATCGGGGATATGACTCGGCTGGTGTTGCAATTATAGATGCCGGCAAAAAGATAGAGGTGCGCCGGAGTGTTGGCAAACTTGTAAATCTTGAGAAAAATGTTTTTGCCCATCCCATAAAAGGCCATATCGGCATCGGCCACACCCGCTGGGCAACGCATGGAAGGCCTTCTGAGGAAAACGCCCATCCGCATGTAGAGGCCGGCATTGCTGTTGTGCATAATGGCATTATAGAAAACTACCTTTCTCTAAAAGAGGCGCTTCAAAAACAGGGCTCTGTGTTTAAATCCGAGACAGATACAGAAGTACTTGCTCACCTCATAGCGCAGCAAATAAAGACTGGCAAAGGGCTGGAAGATTCTGTGAGAGAAACCTTGAAACAAGTTAAAGGCTCTTATGCCATTGTTGTTATATCAAAGGATGAGCCGGATAAGATAATCGGCGCAAGGATGGAATGTCCGCTTGTTGTCGGGCTTGGAGAGGGCGAGGGGTTTATTGCATCTGACATACCTGCTATATTAAACCGCACAAGAAGGGTTATATTCCTGGATGACGGCGAGATTGTTACTGTTACAAGGCATGAAGTTCAGGTCAAAACAATTGACGGCAAGGAAATAAAAAAGACCCCGCGTGAGATAGACTGGAGTCCTGTAATGGCTGAAAAGGGGGGCTATCGCCACTTCATGCTGAAAGAAATATTTGAACAGTCCAGGGCAGTAACAGATACATTCAGGGGCAGGATTTCAGAAGAGACAGGCAATGTTATATTGGATGATTTTAAAATGGAGGAAAAGGATTTAAAGGCAGTAGAAAGGATATACATTATTGCATGCGGCACATCATGGCACGCAGGGCTTGTGGGAAAATTTCTTCTTGAGGAATTTTGCAGAATACCAACAGAGGTTGACCTCGGCTCTGAATTCAGATATAGAAATCCGCTGGCGGATAAAAAGACCCTTGTCATAGCCATATCCCAGTCAGGCGAGACATTAGACACATTTGCGGCAATAAAAGAGGCAAAGAGGAAAGGGGCGCGGGTTATATCTATATGCAATGTGATAGAAAGCAGCATTGCAAGGGAATCCGGCAATGTTATTTATACCCATGCAGGGCCCGAGATCGGCGTTGCGTCAACAAAGGCGTTTACAACCCAGCTCACTGCCCTTTATCTCTTGGCGCTCCATCTTGGCATAAAACTCGGCAATATAAAACCGGATATGGCAAAGAAGCTTATCCATGAATTAGTAAAGATTCCCAAAAAGATTGACGCCATTCTAATGGATGAGCCAAAGATAGAGGCCATTGCAAAGAGATATTTTAATTTAAGGGATTTTTTGTATCTCGGCAGAGGGATCAATTATCCTGTTGCCCTTGAAGGCGCATTGAAATTAAAAGAGATTTCTTATATCCATGCGGAAGGCTATCCTGCTGGAGAGATTAAGCACGGGCCTATTGCGCTCATAGATGAGGACATGCCTGTGGTTGCGCTGGCCCCGAAGGACGTCCTATATCCAAAGATACTGGGAAACATAGAAGAGGTAAAGGCACGGGGTGGCAGGATAATTGCCGTGGTTAATGAAAACGACAGCGAGGCGTCTAAAAAAGCCGATGAGGTAATAACAATACCTGCTGCAAGCCAACATCTTACGCCAATCCTTTTAACCATACCGCTGCAAATGCTTGCCTATCATATCGCTGTGCTCAAAGGCACAGATATTGACCAGCCGAGAAATCTGGCAAAGAGCGTTACGGTAGAGTGAAAAGATGATTACACGAATTACAAAAGAGGATTACACAGATTAAAACTCAAATCCGTGTAATCGGTTTTTAAATCTGTGTAATCAATTTTATTTATGGAACTTAAATACCCTCAGAGCATAAAAGACTGGCCAGAGGATGACAGGCCCAGAGAGAAGCTTGTAAAATTAGGGCCGGAAAACTTATCCTCTGCAGAACTGCTGGCAATAATCTTAAGAACAGGCGCAAAAGGAAAGAGCGCCCTTGACCACGCAAAGGCGCTCATAGCAAACAATAAAGGATTCAGAGAGATTGAAAAGACAACCGTATCCGAACTCAGAGAAATCAAGGGCATCGGTCTTGCAAAGGCCGCTCAGATAAAGGCGGTATTTGAGATAGCCAAAAGATACTCGGCGGAAAAAATAAAGACCGGAGAAGGGTTTCATAGTTCCAGACAGGTCTTTAATCACTTTCACGAATCCATCCGTTCAAAAAAGAAAGAGGTATTTATTGCCGTGCTCCTTGACGGAAAAAACAGGATGCTGAGGGATGTCCAGATTTCAGAAGGGAGCCTCACATCATCCATCGTGCATCCGAGAGAGGTGTTTAACCCTGTAATAAGAGACTCTGCCGCAGCCGTAATCCTTGTTCACAACCACCCGTCAGGCGACCCTGCGCCGAGCAGAGATGATAAAGAGATAACAAAAAGACTGAAAGAGGTCGGGGAACTGGTTGGCGTAAAGGTTCTTGACCATATAATAATCGGAGATGGAAGGTATATAAGTTTTGCGGATGAAGGAATTTTATGACTCTTGAAATAATAATATTAGTAATTATTGCCTATCTCACAGGCTCCATACCCACAGGCATCGTTGTTGCCAAAATACTGGGCGCCCCTGATCCGAGGACTATCGGCAGCGGCAATATTGGCGCTACAAATGTTGGAAGGGCTGCCGGTAAAGCCGCCGGGATTATAACCCTTATCGGGGATGTGCTTAAGGGGTTCTTAATAACCCTGTTTGCATTTTATATCTTCGGCAATAGCCCTGTAGAAGTGAGTCTTGCGGCATTTTCAGTATTTTCAGGCCATATATTTCCTGTATTTTTGAAATTTAAAGGAGGCAAGGGAGTTGCAACGACCCTTGGGGTGTTTTTGGCTATCGGACCATTGCAGGCATTGTTAGCGCTTGCCCTGTTTGTAATCATAGTGGCAATTTTCAGATATGTGTCAGCCGGTTCAATAATTGCCGTCGCATCTGTGCCTGTGCTATTCTATCTGTTTACAGCTGCTAATTCCTATATCCCGCTCGCTGTGATAATTGCTGTTTTCGTTATATTCAAACACTCGGATAATATCAAAAGGCTTGGACAGGGGACTGAAAATAAGATTGGCAGATAGCTTACAGCTTCTTTATCCTTTGAAGCCGCTTCCTTTCCTGTTTTGACAGCTTTCGCGGATTTCCCGCCTTTCTTGCCGGCATAGCTTCCTCATCATCTACAGCGCCTTTCATATCACTGTAAATGGCCATAGAGAGTATTGCGTCAAACTCTCCTGATGGTATTGCAACAGCGCCGCAAGCCTCTGCAAAAGAGACAACCGCCCTGTCAGAGGTAACAAGGGTCATACCATGCCTTTCGGTCTTTGCCATTTCTTTGAGAATCTGGTCTGCCTCTTCGCCGTCCTTAGAAAATATAATCTCAATCCCGCCCTGATTCGTTCTTGTCCTGTAGAAATTGCCTGATCCTTTACCATCAAACACAATGGTTATTCTGCGCCCCTTCAGCCGCTTGTAAGCCATCAGCCTTTTAATAAGTTCTTCTCTTGTATCTTCCAATCCCATTTTTGCATGGTCAGGGATTGTCATAGCCCCGATAAGGTTGTAACCATCTATTACAAGATGAACTGCCATTGTTTTAAAATAGCAGATAAGCAGCGTATTTTCAACTATGCCGATTTTATAAGCAAAAAACTTTTAGATTGCATAAAATTTAGTCTGGTTGATCGCGAATAGGCCTTGAATCGCCTTGATTTAACGGTATTTTTTTCTTTCTACTGTTGGCACAAACCTTGCTTAATTTAATGAAAAGGTAATGAAAAGGCAATGAAAAGGCAATCACGTTCGTTAAGGCTAAAAAATCCTTTACAACTTAAGGCCGGTATGCTAATTTTTGGAAACTTGAACATTGGAGGTATAACGGCGTGAAGAAGATAGAGGCCATTATAAAACCGTTTAAATTAGACGAGGTAAAGGACGCCCTTAATGAGATTGGGATACAGGGTATAACTGTTTCAGAGGTTCGAGGTTTTGGCAGACAGAAGGGGCACACAGAGCTTTACAGGGGCGCGGAGTATGTCGTTGACTTTCTGCCAAAGATAAAGATAGAGATAGTTGTCAAGGCGGATATGGCTGCAACGGTTGTTGAGGTAATTGTCAATAGCGCCAAGACAGGCAAGATAGGAGACGGCAAGATATTTGTGCTGCCTTTGGATGAGGTTGTTAGAATAAGAACAGGGGAAAGAGGGGAAGAGGCGATTTAAAACCCAAGGAGGAATAAAAGAATGACACCAAAAGAGGTATTACAGTTTGCAAAGGAAAAGAATGCCAAGATGGTTGACTTCAAGTTTCTGGATTTTATCGGCATCTGGCAGCACTTTTCAACACCTGTCTCTGAACTCAATGAAGAGATATTTAAAGAAGGGTTGGGCTTTGACGGCTCGAGCATTCGCGGCTGGCAGCCTATACACGCAAGCGATATGCTTGTTGTGCCTGACCCGGTAACAGCGGTTATGGATCCGTTCATGGAATCACCCACATTATCCCTTATCTGCAACATTGTTGACCCCATAACAAGAGAGGATTATTCAAGAGACCCCAGAAATATCGCAAAAAAGGCAGAGGCATTTTTAAAGTCAACAGGCATTGGAGATACGGCATATTTCGGCCCAGAGCCGGAGTTCTTTATCCTCGACGATGTCCGGTATGACCAAACAGCGCAACACGGTTATTATTTCATCGATTCCATCGAAGGCGTCTGGAATACAGGCAAAGACGAGCGACCAAATCTCGGATACAAGACACGGCATAAAGAAGGTTATTTCCCTGTTGCGCCAACAGACAGCCAGCAGGATATAAGAACAGAGATGTGTCTCATTATGGAACAAGTAGGCATTCAGATAGAAAGACAGCATCACGAGGTTGCGACAGCAGGACAGGCTGAAATAGACATGAGGTTTGACAGCCTTTTAAAGATGGGAGACAAGCTCATGTGGTATAAATACATTGCAAAAAATGTCGCATGGAGATGGAAGAAGACCGTAACATTCATGCCCAAACCAATATTCGGCGACAATGGAAGCGGCATGCATGTTCATCAATCCCTATGGAAAGGCGGCAAGCCCCTTTTTGCAGGCGATAAATACGGCGGTATGAGCGAACTTGGAATGTATTACATCGGCGGCATATTGAAACATGCAAGGGCATTGAATGCGTTCTGCAATCCCGGAACAAATTCCTACAGAAGGCTTGTGCCTGGTTTTGAGGCGCCGATAAATCTTGCGTATTCAGGCAGAAACAGAAGCGCATCCATAAGAATACCCATGTATTCGCCGTCTCCAAAGGCAAAGAGGATTGAGGTTAGATTCCCTGACCCGTCATGCAACGGCTACCTTGCTTTTGCGGCAATGCTTATGGCAGGGCTTGACGGCATCCAGAATAAGATTAATCCAGGCAACCCGTTAGATAAGGATATATACGGGCTTTCACCCGAGGAACTCTCAAAGGTTCCTTCTGCCTGCGGCTCTCTTGAGGAGGCATTGAATGCCCTAAAGAGCGACCATGACTTCCTGTTAAAAGGGGATGTGTTTACCAAGGATGTTATTGACACATGGATTGAATACAAGATGGACAAAGAGGTAAATCCTGTAAAATTAAGACCTGTTCCGTATGAATTTGCGCTGTATTTTGACTGCTGATACAAATGCTTGCAAATAGCCGCACAAACAAAAAAGCCCTGATAAAATCTCAGGGCTTTTTTGTTATTTCACCACCCCTGCGCCTGTGCCGGAGAATGTGCCTGGCCCTATGGCCTGTATTTGTGCCTGCGGTTGCGCCTGTTTCCGGAGCTGCCTGAGGCGCAATAGATAGTGTTGGCGCAGTGTAATCCGTTAGCCATGAATATGATCAACTGCCTCTTGATTCCTTTCAAGCTTCATAAGGACAAGGCCCTTCAAGAATGCCGTACTTGCAGGCTTCACCTCCTGCCCTTCCGCAAGGATAAGCTGTTTCAGGCTTTCTTCATTCAGGCCAAGCTGATAGTATGTCTCTGCAAGGTCAAGGAAACCGTCCTTTACGCCCGGCCTCAGCTTTATGGCATCTATTAAATGAAATGTCGCCTCTTTATAGTTTTGAAGTTGTTTATATGTAATGCCAAGGTAGTATGCGGCAACGGATGACTGCGGGTCTTCTTTTCTGGCCTTCTGGAAGGAAGACAGCGCCTCTTCATAATTTTCCGCCCTGTAGTCAGAGATGCCCTGGGTGAGAGGGCTGTCTTCTGAAAAGGCGCCCTCCGGCTTGACAAAGAGAAAAAACGCAGCAGCCAAAAACATCATTGCAAGAAAAAAACCCTTCCCCATACTCTAACCTCCTCCCTCTATCTTTTTACCCAAAATCCGATTTAGAAAATGCCTCTTGCTCAAACCCCTCCCCTTGCGGGATTATTTTCACCCTCACCCTGCCCTCTCCCATCAAGGGAGAGGGGACTTTAAGGAATTTCTATCTCTATTTTAAGGTTTTTATCTTTTGAATTGACATTTTGCGCCAATTTTGATTTATTGTCAATACTGTTTTGAGTTGTGTTTTGAGTTGACAAGATATTTTCATTGGAGGTTTATGAAAAAGGTTATAATTATAATTGCTGCGGCTGTTATATTTATCGGCGCTGTTATCGGCGGCGGATATTACTGGTATAAGAAGCAAAATGAACCGCCTCGGACAGTGGAATATAAGAATATTGGAGAGGTTGACAGGGATATAGCGAGACTTGAACCGCTTGACAAGGCAGGCAGGCTTTCATGGCAGGATAAGTATCTGCTCGGTGTTGCATACATACAGAGGGGGAGGATGGCTGACGCCGTTAAAATCCTTGAGGATGTTACAAGGCTTCATCCCAACTTCTACAAGGTCCACGAATCCCTTGGTATGGCCTACTACAAGATGGATGATATGGAAAAGGCCGTCTCAATATGGGAAAAGGCAATTAAGATAAGCCCTCAGGCAGCCCATCTTGAGGATATGATAAACCGTGGGAAGCAAAAAATAGAGTTTAGAAAAAGGATTTCAACATTGGAGCAGGAGTTAAAGGACAACCAGGCTGGATGGCAGAAGAAATTTGAACTTGCAGCGCTCTATCTTGCCGTTAACAGGATAGATGACGGCAAGGCCCGGCTTGAAGAGATTATAAAGGTAAAGAAGGACATCCCAGAGGTGTATGATGCTATTGCCCATGCCTATGCCATGAGCGGCGATTTTGAAAAGGCGGTTGATGCCGAAAAGAGGGCTGGAAAATTAAGGCCGTCGGACGAGAAATTTAAAAAGAGGCTTGCTGAACTGGAAAGGGTAATGGAAGGGATTAAAAATAAAAAGTAACAGAC
>JBBTFC010000102.1:0-5352 GCA_038042015.1 Deltaproteobacteria bacterium | reverse complement strand
AGGAGGTAATATGTTTCAAAAAATCCTTACGGCATTAGATAACTCAACCTATTCAGACTACGGCATGGAAGATGCCATTGCCATTGCCGATACATTTAAGGCAACGGTTACAGGCTGTCATGCCTATGCTGCCCGTCTCCATGAGACAAGATTCATGGACATGGAAGCAGGACTGCCTGAGCGGTATCAATCAGAGGCAATCCTGAAAAGGCAGCGTGATATACATGAATCGCTTATATCCAAGGGGCTCGGCATTATCTCAGATTCCTACATGGACAGATTTGAGAAAAGATGTGAGGAGGCAAAAGTTCCATGTATCCGTAAAAACAGAGAAGGTAAAAACTTTGTAGAGATACTGAAAGAAATAGAAGAAGGCAATTATGACCTCACAATCATGGGCAACCTCGGAATGGGGGTTGTGGAAAACAGCATTATAGGAAGTGTATGCGAAAAGGTAGCAAGAAAGACAAAAAAAGATATCCTCATAGTAAAAGATAATGCGGCGCTCAAAGGCAACATCCTCGTTGCCATAGACGGAAGCGTTTATTCATACTGGGGTTTGATGATTGCCATTGCGTTAAAAAAGGCATTTAACTGCGAAATAGAGGCAGTAGCGGCCTTTGACCCATACTTCCATCAGGTTGCATTTAAAAACATTGCAGACGCCCTTTCAGAAGAAGCGGCAAAGGTTTTCAAATTCAAAGAACAGGAAAAACTCCATGACGAGATAATAGATAAAGGCATGGCAAAACTCTACGAGGCCTACCTGGACACAGCAGCCAAAATAGCAAAGGTAAGGGGTGTGGACATAAAAACAACCCTCCTGGCAGGAAAGGCATACAACGAAATACTAAAACACATCCATATAACAAAACCAACCCTTCTTGTGATTGGCAAATTTGGCATCCACCATGTGGCTGAATCAGACATGGGCAGCAATGCAGAAAACCTCTTAAGACTTGCGCCGTGCAGCATATTCCTTGGCGCAAGGGGATTTAACCCTGAAGAGATAATCAAAACCGATACAAGCGCCTTGCCTCAGATAGAATGGACGCAAGCGGCATTAAAGAGACTCGAAAAGGTCCCTCCATTTGCAATGGGTATGGCCAAAAAGGCAATAGAAGACTATGCGAGGGAAAATAACCGCGCAAAGATAACAGAAGAGGTTATGGACGAGGCAACCAATAAACTCCTTCCGCCTTCTGCAAAAAAGGCGATGGGGATACCCCCCGCTTAGTCCCCCCTTAAAATAATCCCTGTAAACCCCATAATCATAATGAGTGGTTATGGGGATTTTTTTATATAAAACAGACGCAAGACTTAAGACTGTAGTTTTTGGTCTGTAGTCTGTAAAAGGAAGGTAAAACTATGCAATGGCATAATAAGGAAATAAAAGAAGTCCTTGAAGATTTAAAGAGTTCTCCTCAGGGGCTTTCTTCAGAAGATGCGCAAAAACAGCTTGAAGAATATGGTCCAAATGAACTTTTAGAGAAAAAAAAGAAGACCCCTTTTGCAATGTTCCTTGACCAGTTCAAGGACTTCATGATTATTGTCCTTATCGCTGCCGCCATTATTGCCGGCGCACTGGGTGAAGCGGCTGACACTATCGCCATAGCAGTAATTATTGTGCTTAATGCCATAATAGGCTTTGTTCAGGAATACAGGGCAGAGAAGGCAATGGCTGCTTTAAAGAAGATGGCAGCGCAATTTGCAACTGTAATAAGAGACGGCAAACTTATAAATATCCCTGCGTCAGAGATAGCGCCTGGAGATGTTATTGTCCTTGAGACAGGCAAGATTGTTCCTGCTGATATGAGACTCATTGAGGCAGTCCAGTTAAGGATAGAGGAGGCAGCGCTTACAGGAGAATCAGTCCCTGTAGAGAAATCTACAAAGGCTTTGCATGATAAGGAGCTGCCTATTGGCGACAGAAAAAACATGGCATACAAAGGGACTGTTGTTAGTTATGGCAGAGGAAAAGGCATTGTGGTTTCAACAGGCATGGATACTGAAATCGGGAAAATTGCCACCATGCTTCAGGAAGAGGAAGAGGTAAAAACTCCACTCCAGAAAAGACTTGCAAATTTTGGTAAAAAGCTTGCCATTGCTGTTTTAGCCATATGCGCAGTTGTTTTTGGCATCGGAATAATGAGAGGAGAGTCTCCAATCCTTATGCTCCTTACAGCCATTTCCCTGGCTGTTGCAGCCATACCTGAGGCGCTGCCTGCGGTTGTAACTATATCCCTTGCGCTTGGCGCAAGAAAGATGGTCAGGCGGAATGCGCTCATAAGAAAACTCACGGCAGTGGAGACACTTGGCTCTGTTACATACATCTGCTCTGATAAGACAGGCACTTTGACTTTGAATAAAATGACAGTAGAGGAGATATGGGTTGATGGGAAGATAATAAAAAGTATCAAAGCATCAAAGCATCAAACTGTCAAAGGCTCTGATACTCTGACACTCTGTATCTCTGACACTTTCTTTACTGCCCTTGCATTAAGCAATGATGCCAACACAGATGTTAACGGTAAAATCATGGGAGATCCAACGGAGATTGCCCTGTATAATATTGCAAAGGATAATGGCTTTGATAAAAAGGAACTTGAAGCAAAATTTCCCCGCATTGCAGAGATTCCTTTTGATTCTGACAGGAAGTGTATGACGACTTTTCATAAAATCACCCCTCACCCTTACCCTCTCCCGCAAGGGGAGAGGGAACTTTTAAAATCCCCTCCCTTGACGGGAGGGGATGAAGGGGAGGGTGAAGTAAAATTTATCTCCTTTACCAAAGGGGCAATAGAGGTCTTGATAGAAAAATCTTCAAATATTTTGACATCAAATGGAATAGAGACCATTGATGCAGAGGAGATTAACAGAATAAGCGATAGGATGGCTGCTGATGGACTGAGGATACTGGGTATTGCTATGAGGAGATGGGAAAGGCTTCCTGATGATATGTCCCCTGAAAATGTGGAAAGGGACCTTACTATTTTAGGTCTTGCTGGAATGATGGATCCGCCAAGAGAAGAGGCAAAAGAGGCAGTTGCATTATGCAAGGCTGCGGGCATAAAACCTGTAATGATAACAGGAGACCACCCTATAACTGCAATGGCTATAGCAAGAAGGCTCGGTATTATTGAAGGAGATTTAAAAACTATAATTACTGGAAGAGAACTTGAAAGACTTTCCATTGAAGAATTTGAGGAAAGGGTTCTTCATATAAGGGTTTATGCAAGGGTTGCGCCTGAACAGAAGCTAAAGATAGTAAAGGCGCTTCAGGATAAAGGACAGTTCGTTGCAATGACAGGGGACGGCGTCAATGATGCGCCTGCGTTAAAAAGGGCTGATATAGGGGTTGCAATGGGCATTACAGGCACAGATGTTTCAAAAGAGGCTGCCCATATGATACTGCTTGATGACAACTTTGCTACAATTGTCAAGGCAGTAAAAGAAGGAAGAAGGATTTTTGACAACATACGCAAATTTATTAAATATATAATGGCAAGCAACACAGGCGAGATATGGACTATATTCCTTGCGCCTTTCCTTGGTTTGCCAATCCCCCTTTTGCCGATACATATCCTCTGGATAAATCTTGTTACAGACGGACTTCCAGGCCTTGCCCTTGCTGCAGAACCAGTAGAAAAGGGGATAATGAACAGACCGCCGCGGCATCCGAAGGAAAGCATATTTGCTCATGGATTAGGCACACATATAATCTGGGTGGGACTTCTTATGGGTTTTGTTTCTATCTTTATACAGGCATGGTCAATTGAGACAGGGCATGCCCACTGGCAGACAATGGTATTTACAGTATTATGCCTGAGCCAGATGGGTCATGTGCTTGCAATACGCTCTGAGAAGGAATCCCTTTTCAGTCAGGGGTTATTATCCAACAAGCCTTTATTGGGCGCTATTGCTCTGACCTTTACGCTGCAAATGGCAACTATATATATGCCGTTCCTGAATCCAATTTTCAAGACCAAGCCTCTATCTTTGAACGAGTTGTTATTTACGATTGCGCTGTCTTCTGTGGTATTCTTTGCAGTGGAAATAGAAAAGTGGTATAAAAGAAAACGAGTAGGTGAGTAAATGTCCTTACTCAAAAATAAAAGGAGGATGTAATCAATATGTACAACAAGGAGCCGGAAAATGTGCAGGAGGTAATAGACATGGTAAAAGGTGTCGGAGGAAGGTTCGGGAAGGTTCCTATAATTGCGGCGGGTGTTATTCTATTACTATTACTAATGGGCGGCGCACCGTGGACTATTGTAGGACCTGGTCAAAGAGGTGTGCTTATCAGATTGGGCGCTGTGCAAAAGGGCGTTCTCGCCGAAGGATTGAACTTCAAGATGCCATTTATTGACAGTGTTGTGAAGATAAACGTGCAGGTGCAAAAGAACGAGGCACGGGCAGAGGCAGCTTCGAAAGACCTCCAGGTCATATCTACAGTCATGGCCACAAATTATCACCTGGTCCCGGAGGCAGTGGACGAGGTGTATCAAAAGATAGGGATGGCATTTGAAGACAAGGTGATCCAGCCTGCGGTGCAGGAGGTTATCAAGGCCGTAACCGCTAAATACACAGCAGAGGAGTTGATAGCAAAAAGAGGAGAGGTCAAATCTGCCATACGGACAGAACTGACCGACAGGCTTGCAGTTTTCAATATCAAGGTTGTCGAGGTATCTGTCGCGGATTTCAACTTCTCCAAGACATTCAATGAAGCCATAGAATCAAAACAGGTGGCGGAACAGAGGGTTGCCCAGGCAAAGAACGAATTGGAAAGGATAAAGGTAGAAAACGAACAAAAGATCACACAGGCAAGGGCCGAGGCCGAAGGGTTAAAGCTTCAGAGGCAGGAGATAACAGAATCCCTCCTGAAACTCAGAGAGATTGAGAACCAGCGGAAGGCTATAGAAAAATGGGATGGAAAACTGCCGAGCGTAACAGGCGGGACTGTTCCATTTATACAGGTAAAATAAATAATACTGTAAAATGCTTATAAGAACCCTATCTGTATGGCTCATTGGATTGCCTGTTACAATATTCATTTTTATCCTTGTAATCATTTCGCTTGCGTTTGACAGGAGCGGCAACAGCATCCACTCTATCGGCGCTCTATGGAGCAGAATCCTGCTTTTTTTAAGCGGCGTAACTGTTGAGATAAAAGGCGCGGAAAATCTACTTCAAGACAGTCCCCAGATTCTTGCGTCAAACCACAGGGGGGCATTTGACATTTTAGCTTTGCAGGGATTTATTCCCATTCAATTCCGCTGGGTTGCAAAAAAGAGCCTCTTTAAGATACCCATCATCGGATGGTCTATGAGCCTTGCGGGATATGTAAGCATT
>JBBTFC010000101.1:0-11816 GCA_038042015.1 Deltaproteobacteria bacterium | reverse complement strand
CTCATAATAAACTTTTGATAAAATGTCGTAAATGCGGCTTTGAAGGAAAGGCAAGGAAACTTTCTACACAGCCTAAGCAGATACTATTAAGGGTTTTTTTATGGCTTTTTTTTCTCTTGCCTGGCTTTCTTTATGATATAGCTATTGAAAACAGGTTTATCTGTCCGAAATGCAAAACAGAGATTTAAACGGAGGTCTTATGGCAAAAAAGCCACAGTCGTTAACACCTGAAGAACTGCGCTGGACATGCGACCCTAAGCAGTTTCCATTCATGACAACAGATGAAATCCAGCCGCTTGAGGAAACTATAGGCCAGGAACGGGCCTTGCGGGCAATGGATTTTGGCCTGGGGCTTGAGAGCCACGGCTTTAATATCTATGTCCTTGGCGAGAGCGGAACAGGAAAGACATCCACTGTCAGGGCAATGCTTGAAAAAAAGGCGGGCAATGAAAAGGTTCCTGACGACTGGTGCTATGTATATAATTTTGCGGACCCTGACAGGCCAAATGCATTAAACCTTCCGCAGGGGATTGGCGGCGGGTTAAAAATTGATATGGCGGATCTGGTAGAGTCGTTAAGACGTGATATACCGAAAGTATTTGAGAGCAAGGATTATGAAAAGCACAGGGATGAGATTTTGGACGGCCAGCAGGAAAGGACAAAGGCCCTTTTTTACAGATTGGAGCAGAAGGCTCAGGAAAAAGGCTTTATCCTCAAAAAGACCGTGAGCGGCCTGGCTGTTATGCCGGCAAAGGATGGCAAGGCATTTGGCCACGAAGATTTTGAGAAACTTTCAAAAGGCGAGAAGGCAAGGATAGAGGAGGAGGGCAAGTTTTTACAGGATAGGCTCAGCGACACAATCCGTGAGGCGAGGGTTGTTGAAAAGGAGACAAAAGAAAGGATAAATGCCCTGGACAGAGAGGTTGTCCAGTATGTGGTAAATCCTCTGCTCAATGAGCTTCTGGACAAATACAAGGAATATCCGGATGTAATTGAATATCTAAGTCAGGTAAAGGAAGATGTGCTGGCGCATTCAGATGATTTCAGACCAAAGGAGGAGTTTGCGCTTTCCCTGCCAGGGCTTAAGCTTCCAAAGATGGAGCCAAGCTTTGAGAGATATAGTGTGAATCTACTGGTAAACAATAAGGAGGCAAAGGGCGCGCCTGTTGTTATTGAAACTAACCCGACCTATTATAATCTCTTTGGCAGGATTGAACACCGCGTCCAGTATGGCGTTGCAATGACTGATTTTACAATGATTAAGGCAGGCTCTATACAAAAGGCAAACGGCGGCTATCTTGTCATTAATGCCCTTGACCTCTTGCGGAATATTTTTGCTTATGATGCGCTGAAACGGATGATAAAGAATAAAGAGGTGAAGGTGGAAGATGTGTGGGAACAATACAGACTTGTATCCACAACAACGTTGAAACCGGAGCCGATACCTGTGGACATAAAGATAGTTCTGATAGGAAGCCCGTATATCTATTATCTGCTTTACAGCCTTGATGATGAATATAGAAAATTGTTTAAGGTTAAGGCGGACTTTGACAACAGGATGCCGCTCAGCGCGGAAAATATCACAATGTATGGCGCCTTTATTGCCGCAAGGTGCAAAGAAGAAGGGCTTAAACCTTTTGATAAGACAGGCGCAGCGCGGGTTGTTGAGTATGGGGCAAGGCTTGCAAATGATAAAGAAAAACTCACCGCCCAGTTCAGCGAGATAACGGATATAATAAGAGAGGCAAGTTATTGGGCAGGGGTGGATGGGGGCAAATTTGTCGCAGCAGGCCATGTGGACAGGGCTGTGTCAGAGCGGATTTTCAGGAATTCAAGGATAGAAGATCGAATAAGAGAACTTATCACAGAAGGGACTTTCCTAATAGACACGGATGGCGCTGTGGCAGGTCAGATAAACGGCATAGCGGTGCTTGATATGGGAGATTATGCCTTCGGCAAGCCTTCAAGAATAACGGCAAAGACATTTCTCGGCGATGCCGGCGTGGTGAATATTGAGAGGGAGGTAAAGATGAGCGGCCGCATCCACAATAAGGCGCTCATGATTTTAACAAGCTATCTCGGAGAAATGTTTGCACAGGATACACCCATGACACTTTCTGCGTCCATCTGTTTTGAGCAGCTCTATGAAGAGATAGAAGGGGACAGCGCTACATGCACTGAGTTTTACGCGCTTATGTCAAGCCTCTCCGGTCTTCCAATTTCTCAGGGCATTGCAGTAACAGGTTCAATGAACCAGCTTGGCGAGGTTCAGCCTGTTGGCGGGATAAATGAAAAGATAGAGGGGTTCTTTGATGTCTGCGCTGCAAAAGGTCTTACAGGGAAACAGGGTGTGATAATACCAAAGAAGAATGTAAGAAATCTCATGCTTAAAAAAGAGGTGATTGAAACAGTGAAGGCGGGAAAGTTTGCCGTCTATCCGATTGAGAGAGTAGAAGAGGGTTTGGAAATACTCACCGGAGCGGCTGCGGGAGAAAGGCAGCCCGCCTTGGCTGGCGCATATCCCGATGGAACTGTAAACTTCCTTGTTGCAAAACGGCTAAAAGGGCTTGCGAAGACATTGAAGGAATTTGGGAAGGGAAAAGGGACAGGGAAGAAAGAGGAGAATAAACAGTGATTGCTGAGTCAAAAATAGATACGCAATAAATAGGAGGTTTTTTCATATCACATCTCTACGGAAATACCGCAGGCCTTAAGGCCAATCAAATAAGAAGATTACAGCTTATATATCGGCGCCGGATTCCACCCACCCTCGTTATCCAGCCTGAGTTCGGAAGATACCTCACAGAGCTTTCCAGAGAAATAGGCAGACAGATAGGCATTATTGTAAACCGCATGGGCATTGTTGTATGCGCAATCGTTGGAGATGAAAAGGAGATTGTCATACCCGTCCTCTCTGATTATCCGCTCGGAAGAAGGCATTTAAGGGGCATTCGCTGCATACATACCCATCTTAAAAATGAACCCCTAAGCCAGGATGACCTCACAGACCTTGCCTTGCTCAGATTAGACATTATGGCGGCAATAGGCGCTCTTGAAGACGGTCTGCCGGGCAATATTTATATGTCTCATCTTTTGCCGTTAAACCCTGAAGGCAAGACTTATGAACTTCATCCGCCCATATCATTTCACAGGCTTAATTTAAAGATGGATGAATTTATTGAGGCCATTGAACATGAGATGGGCAGGGCAATAGTAAGGGATATAAAGGATAAAAGGGAAAGGGCAATCCTTGTAAGCGTATCAAAAGGAGACAGGGAAGAACAGCTTCTTTCCATGGAGGAGCTTAAAGAATTAGCACGCTCTGCAAATGTTGCGGCGCTGGATGCGATTACTCAGAGGCCAAAGGAGTTCAGTCCAAAATATCTCATGGGCAGCGGAAAGCTTAAGGAACTCATAATAAATGCCCTTCAGAAAGAGGCAACCCTTATAATATTTGACCAGGAATTGACGCCGACACAGATGCGTGAGATAGGCGAGGTGACAGAACTGAAGGTAATTGACAGGACAGAGCTTATACTTGATATATTTGCCGGAAGGGCGCACAGCAGGGACGGCAAGGTGCAGGTTGAACTGGCCCAATTAAAATATCGCCTTTCAAGACTTTCCGGTAAAGGCAGCGCCATGTCAAGGCTGGCAGGCGGCATAGGGGGAAGGGGGCCTGGTGAAACAAAACTTGAGGTTGACAGGCGGCGGGTGCAGGACAGGATAAGCCATCTTGAAAAACAGCTCAAACATTTAAGCCGCGGAAGACTGGAGCGGAGGCGCAGCCGGGCAAAGAGCGATGTGCCCATAATATCCATTGTGGGATATACAAATGTGGGGAAGACAACGCTTTTAAATGCCCTTACTAAGAGCGAGACAAAGGTGGAAGACCTTTTGTTTGCGACTTTAGATACTGCGTCCAGAAGGCTCAGATTTCCAAGGGAAAGGGATGCGGTTATAACAGATACAGTGGGATTTATCAGGCATTTGCCTCTTGACCTTCTTAAGGCATTCAAGTCAACACTTGAGGAGATGGAGGACGCAGACCTCCTTATCCACCTTGCGGATATAAGCAGCCCCAATTTTGAAAAACAGATTGAGGTGGTGGAGAATGTTTTAAAAGAAATAGGCCTGGATAATATTGAGAGGCTTCTTGTTTTTAATAAAGAGGATTTGGTTGACCCTGATATAGTAAGAAATCTTTGCCGCCGCCACAATGCCGTGGCCATATCCGCCACCCACAAAGAGACCCTGGGCAGTCTCTTAAAAGTTCTGGAAGAAAGGTTATGGCCGGATGAAGGGGAGGGTGAATGGTTAGCAAAAATAAAGCTGCGGCTATAGATATTAGGCAATGTCGTCTATGTCTGTTTTTAGGTTGACAATTTAGGTAGCTTTCTAATAAAATACAAAAAGAGAGTTGAGGGGTTAGGGAAACTCTTAAACTATAGAGGGAGCAGGATTATGGCCGATAGACTCGGTGAACTGTTAGTCAGGGAAAAACTTCTAAGCGCTGAACAGCTTAAAAAGGCTATTGAGGAACAGCGGTCGTCAGGCGGACGGCTGGGGTATAATCTGGCTAAGCTGGGTTATATAAATGAAAAGGACCTTACAACCTTTTTAAGCAGGCAATACGGCATACCTTCAGTGGATCTTGCTGCCACAGAGATAGACACGGAAATAATCAAGCTTATTCCGGAAGATGTTGCCAAGAAGTACCAGGTTATTCCAATCAGCAGGACAGGCTCCACTTTGATTATGGCAATGGCCGATCCGTCCAATATCTTTGCAATAGATGATATAAAATTTCTTACCGGGTACAATGTTGAATCAGTGATTGCCTCCGAGACGGCTATAAAAGATGCTATAGAGAAATATTATGCTGTTGCTGACGAGGAGATGGCGCTCGGGGATGTCCTGACAGAATTTGATGAAAGTGAAATGGAGATCCTGCATGATGAGGAAGATGTTGATGTGGCTGATCTTAAAAAGGCAGTTGAAGATGCGCCTGTAGTCAAGCTGGTAAATATTATCCTCACCGATGCAATTAAAAAAGGGGCAAGCGATATCCATGTAGAGCCTTATGAAAAGTCATTCAGGGTCAGATACAGGGTTGACGGCGTTTTATCAGAGGTTATGAAACCGCCGCTTAAACTTAAGAACGCCATTGTTTCAAGGATGAAGATTATGTCCAATCTTGATATTGCAGAGAGGCGGCTTCCGCAGGATGGAAGGATAAAGATGAAGCTCGGCAAGGATAAAGAGATGGATTACAGGGTTTCTGTCCTGCCGACCCTCTTCGGCGAAAAGGTTGTTATGAGGCTTCTCGACAAATCCAACCTCCAGCTTGATATGACCAAACTTGGGTTTGAAGAGAAGGCATTGAAGGACTTTAAAGATGCGATTGAAAAACCCTGGGGTATGGTTCTTGTTACAGGCCCGACAGGGAGCGGCAAGACAACAACTCTTTATTCAGCTCTTTCCGAATTAAATAAGGTCTCTGATAACATATCTACCGCTGAAGACCCTGTAGAGTTTAATCTCGCAGGCATAAACCAGGTTCAGATGCACGAGGCAATCGGCTTGAATTTCGCCAGCGCATTAAGGTCATTTTTAAGACAAGACCCTGATATAATAATGGTGGGAGAGATAAGGGATTTTGAGACCGCTGAAATAGCCGTTAAGGCGGCGCTTACAGGCCACATGGTTCTTTCCACGCTTCATACAAACGACGCTCCGTCCACAATAAACAGGCTTTTAAACATGGGTATAGAGCCGTTCCTTATTTCTTCAGCCACAAACCTTATACTGGCGCAGAGGCTTGCAAGGAAGATATGCAAGGACTGCAAAGAGGAGATACATGTGCCGCCGCAGGCCTTGATAGAGATCGGCGTTCCTCCTGAAGAGGCAAAGACCTTTAAATGTTTTCATGGAAAGGGCTGCGCAACATGCGGCGGCACAGGATGCAAAGGGAGGATAGCGCTTTACGAGGTTATGCCCATGACAGAGGGATTAAAAGAGCTTGTGCTTAACGGCGCATCATCCGCTGAATTAAAAAGGGGAGCTATAAAGGAAGGGATGAAGAGCCTGAGGATGAGCGGGATCACAAAGATAAAAGAGGGTGTGACAACAATAGAGGAAGTAGTAAGGGCGACAATGGCGGATTAGAAATACAGCGTCAAAGAGTCATAGAGTCATAGAGTCAAAGTTTTTGTTTTTACTCTGACCCTTTGACCCTCTGACTCTATAAAGAAGGAGACATAAATGGAAGCAGCCACAGAACAAAGAAAGATGCCGACCCTTCAGGACCTTTTGAAGGTTATGATAGACAAGGGAGGCTCTGACCTGCATATAACAGCAGGGTCGCCGCCGAGGATAAGAGTAAACGGCAAACTTTTACCGCTGGAACAACTTCCGCCTTTGACCCCTGTTGATACGAAACAGATGGCATATACCGTGTTAACCGATGCCCAAAAACACACATTTGAAGAGGGAAATGAACTGGATTTTTCATTCGGTTTAAAGGGCTTGTCCAGATTCAGGGGCAATCTGTTTGTTCAAAGGGGGGCAACAGGGGGTGTTTTCAGGACAATTCCTTTTAAGATAAAGACATTTCAGGAGCTCGGTCTGCCGCCTATTGTAGAAGAGCTTTCAAAAAAGCCGCGGGGCCTTATTCTTATAACGGGCCCTACAGGCAGCGGCAAGACCACAACCCTTGCCGCTATGATAAATAAGATAAATGAGGAAAGGGAAGACCATATCATGACAATTGAAGATCCTATCGAGTATCTCCATCCATCCAAAAAGGCGCTTGTGAATCAGAGAGAGGTTGGCGCGGATACCAGCAGCTTTAAAAAGGCATTGAAGCATGTGTTGAGGCAGGACCCAGATGTTGTTCTGCTTGGTGAGCTGCGGGATATGGAGACCATAGAAATAGCCCTTACTGTTGCAGAGACGGGACACCTCTGCCTTGCTACCCTCCATACCAATTCCTGCGTTCAGACCATAAACAGGATTGTTGATGTATTCCCGGCGAATCAGCAGCCGCAGATAAGGGCGCAGCTCTCTTTTGTTCTGGAAGGTGTTATGTCTCAACTCCTGATACCAACAGCGGATGGCAAGAGCAGGGTAATGGCGCTGGAGGTAATGGTTCCGAATTCTGCAATAAGAAACCTTATAAGGGAAGACAAGGTTCATCAGATATATTCGCAGATGCAGGTAGGTCAGGCCAAATTCAGCATGCAGACAATGAACCAGTCCCTGCTGCTGCTTTGTCAAAGAAGGCTTATATCTCTTGATGAGGCTATTGGCAGAAGTTCGGACCCTGATGAACTCCGACAGATGATGTCAAATGCAGGCGGTATGAGGCCGGGGGGAATGGTTAGGTAGATATGCCAACATTTATATACGAAGGAAAAACCTTAAGCGGTGAGCCGAGGAAAGGCGAGATAGAGGCCTCAAGCCTTGCTGTTGCTACTGCGAGTCTTAGAAGGCAGCAGATAATAACAAGCAAGGTTGCGGAAAAAAAGGCAGTGGGTTTTGCCTTAAAGATACCCGGATTTGGCGGCAAGGTTACTACTAAAGAAATCGTTATCTTTACCCGTCAGTTTGCAACCATGATTGATGCGGGCCTTCCGCTTGTCCAGTGTCTTGATATACTTTCCAGCCAGCAGCCAAATCCGCTGTTTAAAATAACCTTAACAGAAGTAAAAAAGGGCGTTGAGGGCGGCTCAACCTTTGCCGATGCCCTTCGCAAGCATCCAAAAATATTTGACGATCTTTATGTAAACCTTGTTGCGGCAGGCGAGGTCGGCGGTATCCTGGATACCATATTGAGCAGGCTTGCAGGCTTTATGGAAAAGGCGGAAAAATTAAAAGGCAAGATTAAAGGCGCGCTTATGTATCCTATGGTTATATCTATCATTGCCGTTTTAATTGTGGGCGGCTTGCTTTTGTTTGTTGTGCCAATCTTTGAAGGTATGTTTAAGGACTTTGGCAGGGCGCTTCCCGCGCCTACGCAGTTTGTTGTGAACTTAAGCAATGTTTTGAAGGCATACTGGTATATATTTATAGGGGCTATTACAGGCATAGTAATAGGTCTTAAACAGTTTAATGCGACACCCAAAGGCAGGGTAATAATGGATGGCATTAAGTTAAAGCTCCCTATATTTGGAGACCTGATAAGAAAAACCGCTGTTGCAAGATTTACAAGGACAATGTCTACCATGATGTCAAGCGGTGTGCCTATACTTGAGGCGCTTGAGATTGTCGCAAAGACAGCAGGCAACAAAATAATAGAAGAGGCCATTATGAAAACAAGGACAGCCCTTAGCCAGGGCAAGACACTGGCAGAGCCGCTTGGTGAATCAAAGGTTTTTCCATCAATGGTTGTTCAGATGATAGCGGTTGGCGAGTCAACAGGCGCACTTGATGCCATGCTTTCCAAGATAGCGGATTTCTATGAAGAAGAGGTGGATCAGGCAGTTGATACCTTGATGTCCCTTATAGAACCCGTATTTATGGCCTTCCTCGGTGTGACTGTTGGAGGTCTGATTATTGCGTTGTATCTGCCGATATTCAGCCTTGCCGGCGCTGTTGGAGGATGAGATAAGACAGCGTCAAAGTATCAAAGAGTCAGAGAGTCAAAGAGTTAAAGTTTTTACTCTGATACTATGACGCTATAATACTTTGACTCTTATTTTGCCGCTCTGATACTTTGACTCTATCCTAAGATGTCCATCCAATCTTCCTTACACAACACCGCTTTAATAACCCGGCTTAAATGGCTGATGGTCTTGAGGGTTGCGCTGGTTGTTCTATTCACCGGGGTTTCTGCGTGGTTTCAGTTGAAGGGTTCCTCGCCGTTTCAAACAAACATATATCCGCTGTATGCAATTGTAATTATTACCTGCTTCTTTACGATTATATATTCGGTTATATTCAGATGGATTAAAAATGCAAAGTTATTTGCATACATCCAGATATTCGGCGATATATTCCTTATCACAGCCACTGTGTATGTGACAGGCGGACTGGAAAGCTTTTTATCATTCCTCTATTTTCTGTCAATAATAAGCGCCAGCATCCTCCTTAACCGCAAAGGCGGGTTTTATGCCGCATCTGCAAGCGGCATAGCATACGGACTTCTTGTTAATCTTGATTTTTATAAGGTGCTTCCAATAAAATATAAGGTAATTTTAGCAGGCGGTATTAGTTACGAGAGAGGGGATATACTTGCTACTCTGGCGCTTAACATCATAGGCTTTTTTACCGTCGCGTTTCTGACAGGGTATCTTGCGGAAAGGACAGTAACAGTAGAGAAGGAACTTGAGGAAAAGAAGATTGATTTCAGGAAACTTGAGGCCATAAATAAATATATTATAGAAAATATAAACAGCGGCATACTTACTATAGACGCTGATGCAAGGATAACATCATTTAACAGGGCTGCAGAAAAGATTACCGGCTGGATCCTTGATGAGGTATACAATCAGGCAATTGACATGGTGTTTCCTCTTTTGATGAAGATGCAGGGTTATTCTGTTGCATCTTTAGAAGGAGACCAGTCATATTTGAGGATAGATAAACCCTTTAAAAGAAAGGATGGGAAAGAGATATTTCTTGGCCTTGCTGTATCTCCAATGCTTGCCCCTGAAGGTTTTAATCAGGGGAAAGAGGGCGGCTATATTATAATATTCCAGGATTTGACAAGGCTTAAAGATATAGAGGAACAGCTTAAAAGGGCAGATAGATTAAGGGCGCTTGGCGAGCTGGCAGCAGGCATGGCGCATGAGGTGAGGAATCCTCTGGCGTCTATAAGCGGGTCAGTGCAGGTCTTAAAGGACAGTGTGGTATTGGGCGGCGACAATAAACACCTTATGGATATTATTATCAGGGAGTCAGACAGGCTGAACACCCTTATTACAGATTTTCTCTTGTTTGCAAAACCCGCTGTTAAGATGACCGAGGTTAGCCTGAATGATATCATAATGGACACTGTAGAAATATTTAAGAATAGCCCGGAATGTAAAGGGGTTGACATTCAGATTAAATTAGAAGACGGCCTTATGGTGGAAGGCGATGTTAGACAGTTAAAGCAGGTGTTCTGGAATCTCTTTTTGAATGCAGGGCATGTAATGCCTAATGGAGGAAGATTGGAGGTCAGGTGCCAATCCCCGACCCCTGACCTTGCAGAGATTACCATCTCTGATACAGGCAGCGGCATTGACGCAGAGGATATAAACAGGGTATTTGACCCATTCTTTACAACAAGTGATTTCGGCACAGGTCTTGGCCTTGCCGTTGTTCACAGGATTGTGGAAGGTCATCATGGCAGGATAGAGGTAAAAAGCAAGAAGGGCGATGGGACGAGTTTTAAAATAACACTGCCCTCCCTAAAATCCCCTCTCCCCGTGGGTGGCACAGGCTTCCAGCCTGTGAAGACAGGCAAGATGCCTGTCCCACTGGAGAGGGTAAAGGGTGAGGGGTAAATATGTCAAAAGAGAAAATACTCATAGTTGACGATGAAAAGGGCATAAGGGACTTCCTTGAGATAATGCTTAAAAAGGAAGGCTACAGAGTTAGTTCTGCCCCTGGCGGAGAGGAGGCAATGAGGCTCTTTAATAACAGCAGCTACGACCTTGTAATAAGCGATGTCAGGATGAAAGGTATGGGCGGCGTTGAACTTTTGAAAAGTATAAAAGAAATTAATCCTGAAACTGTAGTCCTTATGATTACAGCATACGCATCGGTTGACACTGCAATTGATGCGATGAAGGCAGGGGCGTATGACTACATAACAAAGCCGTTCAAGGTAGATGAAGTAAAGCATATCATAAGAAACGCCCTGGATAAGAAAAGGCTTGAGACTGAGAATATCCTCTTAAAAAGGGAATTAAAGACAAAACATGCCTTCGGCAACCTTATCGGCGCAAGTCCGAAGATGCTGGAGATATACGAGATTATAAAAAGAGTCGCGGATACAAAGACAAACATCCTTCTTACCGGCGAAAGCGGCACAGGTAAAGAACTTGTGGCAAGGGCGATACATTATGAGGGCATAAGAAAGGATAAACCATTTGTTCCGATAAACTGCGGCGCGATACCGGAAAATCTGCTTGAAAGCGAACTTTTTGGCTATCAGAAAGGCGCATTTACAGGCGCAGCAGCGAATAAGAGCGGCTTGTTTGAGGTGGCAAATGAAGGCACGATATTTCTTGACGAGATAACAGAGCTTCCAATACAGCTTCAGGTAAAACTTCTTCGGGTTATCCAGGAAAGAAATTTCAGAAGGGTTGGCGGAATTGAAGATATATCGGTGGATGTGAGAATAATTGCAGCGTCAAATAAGGATATTGAGAGGGAGGTCAAAGAGGGAAGGTTCAGGGAAGACCTTTTCTACAGGTTAAATGTGATTCCGGTCAGGATGCCTCCTTTGCGCGAAAGGCAGGAAGACATCCCTATTTTAAGCCGGCATTTTTTTGAAGGATATTGCAAGGAGCTTGGTAAAAACATTAAAAAAATATCAGGGGAGGCGATGGAGTTATTGCTTAAATATAATTATCCTGGCAATATCAGGGAGCTTGCAAATATTATTGAAAGGGCGGTTGCCCTGGAGAATACAGATATCATCCTTCCGGAAAGCCTTCCTGAATATGTAAGGGGCCTGCCCCCGAATGTATCTATAGATATTACGTCTCCTGAGGTTGCCCCTGATGGTTTGAATCTGGAGAGAGCTGTGGCAGATTTTGAAAAGACGATTATTTTAAAGGCCATTAACACAGCAGGCGGTGTGCAGAAAAAGGCGGCGGAGATTC
>JBBTFC010000100.1:0-17658 GCA_038042015.1 Deltaproteobacteria bacterium | reverse complement strand
GAAAGAAGACTAATGATCTTTGAGTTGCTGTGCTTGGTATTGTGAATGAAACTGCTACTGCGTGTTGCCCATTTATGCTTATGGTAAATACCGAGAAAATTGAACTCGCTTCCGCTTGCTCAGAGAGGATTTTATCAATGTAGATAGAACTGACTTTATTGAAAGCCTGTCCGTCAAAAACATATAAACCACAAGCAGCCGGTAAAACACCAACTCCGCCCTCTCCTCCCCCAACCCTTGCATCCTCTGCTGTTGAAACGTCGCTATTCTCAGTCTTCGGTTTAAAATCTTTTTCGAACTGAGCCGGTGTTACAATTTCAATCCCCATATATTCACCTACGGCCGTTAATGCTTTATCTCCGCTTATTACAACTTTTGCCTTTAATGCAACCGCACATTCAATAAATTTGTCGTCATCAGGATCATTAACAATATTGATCTTTGGTGTCTTCGTTGTAAAAATGATATTGAAGCCCTTGGCGAACAAAGAAATCAACTCTTCGAATTCGTCTTCTTCATCAAGGCCGAGCCTTTTTAAGACCTCTATATATTCATCGAGGATTTCCATGGAAAGGCAAAGGGTAACGTTCCCATCTTTCCAATGCTGGATGATCTTTCTTGGGTTTCCACCAAAAAAGGATGAGACGAAGATGTTTGTGTCTATTACGACCCTCATCTCTTCCTTTTCCGAACCTCTTTTATGGCCTTGTCTATTTTCTCCTGCGTCACCCCTTTGGATTTCAGCTTGCTGCCGACCCTGTCCCACAGGTCATCGATATAAGTCCCGATGTCATGCTCCTTAACATAATCTTCTATAAGTTCCCTGAGCATTTGACTTGTGGTCGTTCCCGAAGACTTGGCAAGCCTGCCAAGTCTATTCTTGAGTTCCGCATCTATTCTTACAATCATTTGTGCTTGCATACAAAAACCCCCTTATATATAGCTTGTATATATTGTATAGTATGTATTACACTGTGTCAATTATTTATACCAGAATTTCCAAATCTACTGAGGTCTGTCATATAATCGACCCCTTTGCCTTATACATATCCCATAAAAGTCTCCATATAGAAACCTTGTCTTTAAAGCCTTTGTAGGCAATCCGCTGTGTCTCTTCCTTTGACATATCCGATATTGTGAAATATCCTTCTGCCATTTTTAGAATTGCATCAGGATATTCTTTGAAAAATTGAGGCATTGCAGATAGCTTCTTCGGCGTATCGCCGTATCTTTTTAAATCCTTCATAACGAAGCTGTCATTTAATCTCTTTGTAAACCCGCTCAGCGCCGATTCTGAGAAATCCCCCGACCCATCCTTCGAATGGGTGCCCCGCTTTGCCTCAAGAATCGTCTCTGCTGCCATTACACCTGACGCCATAGCCATATTGGAGCCTTCACGATAAAGAGACGGATTTACCAAACCTGCCGCATCGCCGATAACAAGCAAGCCATTGGCAGTAAATTTTGAGAGATTTTTGAAGCCCAATTCAGGGATCATCTTTGCTGACAATTCTTCAGTCTTCCCTCCCCTCAAGAGTTTTTTTACCATAGGGTGCGACTTGAATGCATCAAGAAGGTCATTGGGGCCCATATTATTTTTCTTCATAGCGCTAATAGGACAGCCAACACCTACTGATAAAGAATCTTTATTGGTATAGATAAAACCGGAGCCAATCATACCTTTTACTGCGTCGCCAAAGTATTCTATGGTGAGACCTTCGTTGCCGGACAGGCTAAATCGGTCTTCTATAACCCCCTGCGGAAGGCTTATGACCTCTTTGGCAGCAGTTATCATCTGATGGTCTGTAGGTTTTTTCCTGAGGCCCGCCTTTTCCGTAAGGAGCGAATTTGCGCCTTCTGCGCAAACAACCACGTCTGCAAGAACATCGCCGCCCTCCCTCCTTGCCTTAACTCCGATAATCTTCCCATTCTCAAAGATAAAATCATCAACAACTGTTTCAGTCAATATAAACGCCCCTGCATCCTCTGCTTTTTTTGCAAACCACCTGTCAAATTTTGAGCGCAATACTGTGAAGCTGTTGTTGTAGGGGGGGTTATTGAAACTATCAAAGCTTAATTCCACAGCCATCTCAGAACTATTTGAGAGTATGGAATATCTTCGCTTTGCCACATGCCTTTCCACAGGCGCATCTTTCCAAAATTCAGGAATGAGTTTATTGAGGATGGTTGAATACAGAACCCCGCCCGAGACATTTTTCGAGCCGGGATATTCTCCCCGTTCAAAGACCATGACATTCAGCCCTGCCTTTGATAGGGTGTAGGCGCAGGCAATGCCGGAAGGGCCGGCGCCGATGATTATGCAGTCAAATTTGTCAGCCATAAACTTAGTTTTGTAAAAACAAATAAAAGCTGCATCAATATATCTATTGAGTAATTATATTCATTGTTCCTAAATCCATCGTCGGCCTATTTATATCAATCTTTACAGGACCTGAGAGATTTTTTACCTTTAATTTGTTAGACGCAATATCATAGGGGATGGTATTCTTATCAGTTACAATAATAAGCAGGTAATCCCCCTTCCCTATATTACTGAATGTGAAACTGCCGTCTTTGCCAATCTTCTGGACATCAATAAGTTTGTGAATAAGCGAACCATCCTCGATCTTATCGATTTTATAATCCTGACGCATGAGAGCTACTCTTGTACTGACATTCGCCATTCCGTTTACCATAACTCTCCCATTTATCCTCCCCTGGGTAAGAACTTTATCCTTGAGGAATAAAGCCTTGGACATATCCGCACCGCGTTCTTTCCCCTTATTTGCCCAGTCTTGAGCTTCTTTTGTCATCCCAAAATGCATAAACGCCTCAGCTATCCTAAGACAGGCATCCCGGCCAACATACCACTTGCTCTCATCAGAAAACGCCTTGAGATAGCCAAGATTCTTTGAAGTCACAGGAAGATAGCGGAGACGGGAGAGTAGAATTAGACGATGAAGTAATGTATTTTCAGCATACCTAAACTGATATTCAAGCCCTTTGTCTAAATCCCACATCACATGACGCCCCTTTATAAGGGCATCCTGCGCAGCATAGGTAAATACCGACCCATTTTTATGTTCAGCAAGGTAGTCTTCAATCCTCTTGAGGCTTTCTCCAGTTGCTGCCACAGTACTCACGGAAACAAAACTCGACCCCCGCGCATGCAATGGCCACTCCTGCACTGCAGCCGTATCCTGCTTTAACAAAACAAGGGTCAGACTCTCCATTGCCTTATCCGGCACCCCTGCTGCCTGAGCAAGGTCTTTTTTAGCAAGGTCGTATTTTTTTGCGGCATTCGTATATACGACAAGAATGACACCAGCAAGAACTGCCGATAGAGTAACCGGCAATATAAACCATTGTAATCTCTGTTGCCACCTCCTGTAGACCGGGGCAAGCGCAACGATAAGACCAGCAATGATTCCAAGAGAAATTGCAGTCGTAAATATTAATTCATATCCCAGGAGTTTGAATCCAAGATACGAGGTTTCGCCGGACTTATCAAGCACCTCTGAAACCAGTATGAAGTATTTATTGAATGTCCAATTATAGAGAAAGGACAGACCGTAGACAGCGCTGCCCACAACAGTTCCCAAGATAAACACAAAAACAGGTCTAGGCTCCCTTCCTGCAACCCCCATCTTCCATGATGAGAAATCTCCTGCCCAGCCCATCTCCCCAGCAATAAACCATAAAAGTCCTGCTGTGAATGAAAAAATAATAAAATTTGCCGCATTCGGCGATTGGACATCAAAATTTAACAAATTAAAAATCCTATCACCGGTAAATATCAGAAGAATTAAAGAGGCAAGAACTCCCAGAAAAATCACCAAAAATTTCAGTCCCGGATATTTTAACTTCAGCTTGCTTTTTACATGGGGATTCAAGTTTATAAAAAACAAGGCAAGGGTAAGGATTGCTATTAAGAGGATGGGATACTTGATAAAATAAATATGTTCAATTATCCAACCCGCCTTTCGCTGCATCAGCTCAAAATCAGCCTTTTCCTGAAACGTCAAAAGTGTTTTTACAAAATCAGGCGCCGCAATTGCAACGATGATGGAGATGATACCTATACCAAGGGCTGCTCCGAATACAATCATTGCTGATACAAACGTTATTTCCTTTTTCATATGTTCCTTCCTTTTTTCTGGCAATTTTATGATACGACTCTTTAAAATAAAAGACTACCCCTACTCAACAGCAATAGCAGGTGTTCTCTTTTCCGTAACCTCCCCGATTACTGCCCCTAAAATTTTAGCAGCGGAAAGACGACCAATCAACTGAGTTAATCTTTCTGAAGGTACGGATATTAAAAGCCCTCCCGATGTCTGCGGGTCGTATAAGAGATTTGCCTGTTCAGATGTAATCTCATCTGACATCTTTACATTTGGAGACAGATATTCCATGTTTGATTTGATTATCTTTGGATGGTTGGCGCTTTTTTTGACAAGTTGAAGCGCCTTTGGGAAAAAGGGTATGTCTTTGATTTTAAATGTCATGCTCACATTGCTTGCCTCTGCCATTCCCATTGCATGCCCAAGAAGGCCGAAACCTGTAATATCTGTGCAGGCATTTACTCCAACCTCCTGCATAACAGCAGAAGCTTTATCATTCAAAGTCTTCATAGAAAGAATAACATCCATAACCTCATCAGGTTTTATCTTTTCCCTTTTCAATGCCGTTGTTACAACACCGGTGCCAACAGGTTTTGTCAGGACAAGCCTATCTCCTAGCTTAGCCCCGGCATTTGTTACAACTCTTTTAGGATGCACAAAGCCTGTTACGGATAATCCGTATTTTATCTCTTTATCCTCTACGGAGTGGCCGCCAATCAAAAGAACACCTGCCTCTTTCAGCTTGTCTGTGCTGCCGTTGATTATCTCCTCGAGTATAGACAGGTCAAGCCCTGCCGGGAAGGCAACAATATTCATGGCAAGCCTCGGCATCCCACCCATTGCATAAACATCGCTTAAGGCATTTGCCGCGGCTATCTGGCCGAATGTATAAGGGTCGTCTATAATTGGAGGGAAAAAATCAAGGGTATTTATAACAGCCAGTTCGTCAGTTAATTTATACACCCCTGCGTCGTCGGCATGTTTAGCGCCTACCAACAGATTTTTATCCGTTATCTCCGGCAAGTGGCGCAGAACCTGCGCCAGGGCCTCATGCCCCATCTTGGCTGCTCAACCCGCGCAAGATGCGTAGCTGGTAAGTTTTATTTTGCGGCCTGGGGACATTTTTAATTTATCCTCCACAACATAATAAACAACTATTTGCCGGTAGCTCCCCTTCTCAGCACCCTGTAATCCCCGCTCCTGAGCGTAATCCTTTCTTTATCAAAATATTCCAAAAGCTCTATGGCAAATTTTCTGCCGCAGCCGAGAACATCACGGAACTCTGCGGCCTTTATTTTTCCTTTATCATCAATCCATTTTATCAGCTTATCCTTAGCCTCATCTAACTTAGCCTTGGAAATATAGCTGTCTTCTGTAACCTTGACAACAATACCTCTTTTGATGAGAAGTTGAAATATTTTTTTTATATCTTCTTTTTTATAGGAACTGGATTTTAGGGCCTCATCCAGTTTAACCGGATCAAAATGCCTGTTGGAAAATGCCGATAAAATTGCATCTTCTATCTCCTTATCTAATCCCTGAGTTACGCGCCTATATGACGGCAGGCTGAATACCTTGCCGGTTCTGGCAATCTTACCACAATTTATAAGACCGCCCAATACAACCTGCATAATTGCTTTAGGAACAGCGCCTTTGAATGCCTTTGCCATATTATCTTCCTCAATACCCATATCGCATGGCATTTGCTTATGATAATTATTTACAATATGAATGACCTCCTGTTCCATCTCATTAATCCTTTGTTTCAAAACTAATTTGCCGCCAATCAGGACAATTTCTTCCTCCCTATTGCAGGAGGCCATAAGTCCTTCAAGCCCCTTTTCAGAAATGTTAAGCATAAGCCGCATTGTATGGCTGTCTATATAAAAAGTGTCTTTGACTGATAAAATGGATATCAAAACCCTCTTCATGTCCTGGCTATCTAAAATCCGACACTGTTCTACATTCGCAGCCTTTCTCTTTTTCGCATATAGTAGAAGAACCTTTCCCCCGCCTACTGTCGCATTTATGGCCGGGTCTCTCAATATGAATCTGTCGCCCCTCATCATAGCCATCGGCTCTTTTAGACTTACCCGGCCAAACACCTTATCGCCAGGACCAGCCTCATTCACACCGGCAAATGATACCTTTGCCATAGTTTCATCTGTCATGTGGTGAAGCTTGAGGATTGAATAATTTTTTATTGGCTTTTCTATTGAATTCAGAAATTCAAAAGATACATCCGCCATATCAGTAATCATATCCATATCAGGAGAGACGAGCATATTGCCCCTTTCAATGTCTGTATGAGATATGCCGCTTAAGTTTATGGCAGCCCTCTGTCCGGCGGTTATTGTGCTTACTTCTTTGAAGTGGCTCTGCATGCCTCTTATTTTAACTTTTTTAGGAGTAGTTGCCCGTTTTGAAATGATAAAAGCATCAGCATTTTTATTTATATTCCCTGATAAAACCGTGCCTGTAACAACAGCGCCAAAACCCTTTATTGAAAATGTGCGGTCAATAGGAAGCCTGAAAAAACCGCCTTCGGGCCTTGGCAAAACTTTTTTGGCTTCATTGACTATGAGATTTTTAAGATTATCTATGCCGGAGCCTGTTGCAGAGGAAATTGGAATAATGGGCGAGTCTTTAAGGCAGGTATCTTTAGTCAACGTTTTTATATCTTCTGACACTTTATTTGTTTGTCCGACGTCAACCAAATCAATCTTTGTAATTACAAATATGCCGCTCTTAATCCCAAGGAGATGCATTATATCAAGATGCTCTCTCGTCTGCGGCATTATGCCGTCATCAGCGGCAACAACAAATAAAACCAGGTCAATGCCTGTAGCCCCTGCCAGCATATTCCTTATAAATCTCTCATGGCCGGGCACATCCACAATCCCTGCCTTTGCGCCGTTAGGCAAATCAAGGTAAGCAAACCCCAGGTCAATGGATATACCTCGCGCCTTTTCCTCTTTCAGGCGATCAGTATCTATGCCGGTGAGCGCCTTTATAAGGCTTGTCTTGCCGTGGTCAATATGTCCTGCCGTGCCGATGATTAAGGGCATAAAGAGATGTAATTGGGTAAGATTAGAAATATTATGATTGTGTGAAGAAAATAAGGTTATTCCTTGGAAAAGTATATATCTCCAAAAAAACTCTCTGCGCCGGTCTTGGTATCGTCAGAATCTATCATGAGCGCTATGCTTCCAACTGTAGGAGGCTCCTCGTTAAACAGCCTCTTGTAATCCTCGTAAATATTCCGCTTTTCTGCAAACCATTTTCCGATCTCGCCTGTCCCGCTTTTAAGGACAATATATTTGGTTGTTGACAGTTTTGCGCTTGTTACCTCGCTTCCAACCGGGGCATTAGTATCCCAGATATATCCAAGCATCCTGCTGTTTATCTGAGATGGAAATTTGGGAAATATGACATATATCTGGGCAGCCTGGTCGTCTGTATCTTTTTTCCTCACATCGCCGCCTGCGGGAATCTTTGTTGTCTTCCAGCGCCAGTTAAGAAATGGATAATCTTTTATATTAAACTCAATTTCCTTATATAAGGCAGTGGATGTTTTATCGCTCCTTAGCCGTACAACATGGCCTGTATCGTCCTTTACAATCTGGACATCTGCCTTGCCCTTCCATTCCTTTATTGCCCATTCAGCCGGCGCTGCCCCTTCTTTCAAGCCATTAAAACTGCCGACTGTTAGGATATTGCTCTGGCTTGCAGCAATGTCTAAAAACAGAATACATTGCAATAAAAAAAAGAAGGATACAAAACTGATTTTCCAAACTCTCTTCATCACGGCTGCTCAATTACCTTAACCTTCATCTCCACCCGCTCGTTAGGAAGATCGCTTGAATCTCTCGGAAGGCTGACTATTTTATCCACCGCTTCCATTCCATTCACAACCTCACCGAAGACGGTATACTCATTATCAAGAAACTGAGAGTCCTTAATAACTATAAAAAACTGAGACCCTGCGCTGTCTGGATGCTGCGCCCTCCCCATTGATAATATGCCTCTTTTATGGCTTATATTATTAAATTCAGCCTTCACATTGTAACCAGGGCCGCCTGTGCCATAAGTATTCTTATTCGGCCCCTTTGTGTTAGGATCTCCCCCTTGAATCATAAAACCCGGTATAACCCTGTGAAATATGGCGCCGTCGTAAAAACCTTCTTTGGAAAGTTTTATAAAATTTTGCACATGATTTGGCGCAACATCCGGATAAAACTTCAACTCAATATTGCCAAATTTTGTTTCAATTACCGCCCTTGTGTTCTTTAATTCTTCCATCTCTCTATCTCCTTTTGCCTCATTTTTTTATGCAGAAAAACAGCAGCCAGTCCCTCCTTATTAGATATTATTTTTAAAACAATCTATCCTACCCGACAGAAAAAGTCAATCATTTTGGCACTAAGTGTGTCAGCACAAAATAGAAAAAACTCTATCCGTCTTTTGACGCTTCCATTAAATCCTTTATAAATTTAACAGCGTCTCTCTTGTTCTTTATAATCCCCCCGCCTTCAGCCTCTGCCAATTTTCTTAATAACCTTCCAACTACAGCGCCCTCCGGAACGTCAAATATCTCCATTACCTCATTTCCGTTCAGTATCGGCCGTGGCCTCTTTACCGCATAAATCTTATAATAAAAATCAATGAGGTTTTTTACAAAAGACGCGAATTCAGGGTCATCTCCACCCCGGGTAGCCCTGGCATCCGCAAGGGAAAGCAGTAGAAGAAAAATCCCGTCCGAGTCCCCCGCAGCCCTGCCCCCCATAGCCCTGAATAGATGCGCCTTAGAACGGTCAGTTAATCTTTCAAGAGACGCCAGATTAAAAACCCTGTGATGGTTTCTGACAAGCATTGCAATGAATGCCGCAGCAGCCCTGCTTAATTTCAACCGCCTTCCTATCCGTTTGCAGGCGCCTTCACCCTCCACCTCATGACCTATAAACCTCATTCTCTCTCCTTCCTGTTTTATCGTTGCCGGCTTACCTGCGTCATGGATAAAAAGCGCAAGCTTGAATAATCCCTTTTTAGAGACATTGCCAATGGGCATTTGAAAGGAATTATCAATACTGCCGGCAAATTCCGGCACAAAGGCCTTTAGGTTATTGAACAACCCTTCCCCCTGCTCCAATGTCTTAAATGCATGATATATGAGGTTATAACCTGCCAAATCATCCCACCCTCTGATCTCAGGGATAATCTCGTGGAGCAGAGAGAGTTCATAAAGCCCTTTCACATAATTAACTGACTGCGGACACTCAAGTATGAAAAAAAACTCATCCCTTATCCTTTCCCATGAAGATGCAGTCAAGAGTCCGGCCTTTGTCTTTATGCGCCTTTCAGTTTCCTTGTCTATAATAAGGCCATATTGCGCTGAAAGCCTTACTGCCCGGAGCAGCCGCAAGGGGTCATCATCAAATATCTCCGGTTTAATCTCCCTTAATATTTTATTTTCCGCATCTGTCTGTCCGCTAAAAATATCTATCAAATCAACATCACTGTTTCTAAAAAGGACGTTTATATCAACAGCCATGGCATTTATTGTAAAGTCTCTATTGTTTAAATCTTCCAATATATCCTTCCCATTGTATGGAGATAGGTCAATATTAAATATACCGCTCTCTTGTTTTACGGTTATCCTGTAAGACCCATGCGCTTTATCAAGCAAAAAAGGACTTCCTTTCAGCCTTGTACCAAGAAGATTGGCCATGTCCATAACCTTTCTGTCCAACGCAACATCATAATCAAAGCCTAATGGCCTTGATAAAATAAGATTGCGCAGCGCCCCTCCTACAAGGTATGCCTTTACACTGGCGCTGCTCACAGCATCAAACACGGCCCTGATGACAGGGTCGTTCTTTAATCTATAGATTACATCAGCCTTCATCATTTAAAAAACCCAAAAAAAGAAAAGGCCGGCTAAACCGGCCTTTACGAAAATAGTGTAATCTTACGAGTCACAAGAGTTCAACCTCTATCATATCGTCTGTTAATGGAATAGCCCCGGCCTCAACTTCCTCTTCCAGTTTTTTTCTTAATTCCTGAATCTTATAAGAAGCCTCTCTAAACCACTCATCCATCTCGAATACGGATGTAAAGACCTCCAACGCCTCATGCATGAGGCCGGCGGCCTCGTAGGTCAGACCAAGTTCATACATGATTCCTTTCCGCTCATCATCCGTCCTTCCGCTAACTTTAAGTCCTTTTAAAAAATTGCCTATAGCCTCCTCGTAGTCTCCTTTTGTCCTAAGGCTCAAACCAAGCCTGGCATAACAATCAAATTCAAATACAGGGTTTTTCAAGGCAATCTTGAATTCCCTCATGGCGTCATCCAAGAGTTCCATTTCCATATATGCAATGCCAAGATTATAATGGGTTTCAGTATCCTCTTTGCTCAACTGTTTTTCCACGCCGTGCTTAAATTCCGTAAAGGTCTCTTTACCCTTTTCGTCAGGCGCCCAGGATTCGGTCAAAAAATCCAGGGCCTCTTCCAGCCCTAACTCTGAAGAAAGGTCAACATATCCCTCTTCATCAGGCTGGGACTCCATCTCTCCTATTATAGTTGCCCCCTCAGGCAAGAACCCTTCCAGTCCAAATCCCTCTAAACCATGCTTTGGCGCAGCTTCTTCAACTGCCTCTAAAACTTCTGCCTCTTCCACTTGGGGCAGTTTTTCCTCAGGTTCAATATATTCCGGGGCTATTTCTTTTGCAACCTCTTCTGCACGGGCCTTTTCTTCAGAAGATATAGGTGATACGAGCTGGGCATCTTCTTTTGTTTCTGCTGCGTGAACCTCCGGCATCTCTATGAGAGGCTCTTCTTCTGTTATTTCAGCCGCCTGAATCTCCGGCATCTCTATAATGGGAGCCTCTTCAACCGGCTGCCTAACGCTGGTCTCCGGCTCACTGGGCGCAGCCCTTCCCCCCGCCTCCTCAGTTATCTCTATCATTTCATCCCATGATATTAAAGGTTCTTCTTTCAAAGGGGCAGGCGCTGCTATCTGTTCAGGTTTTTCCCGAGGCTCTTCAAAGAGGTCTTTGGTAAATTCAGGCCATGCTATGAGGGGTTCTTTTGCGGTCTTATCTTCTGTAGGAACTTTTGAAGGCGCGGCTTTTGGAGCAGGCGACTCTACTGCCGGCTTTGTGCCGAGGGCATTCAGGGCATCATTATCTTCCGGGGCAATCTCAAGTATCTTCTTATAAATCTCTTTTCTCTTTTCAGCCTCGCCTTTTTCCTTATACAGGTTTGCAAGTTCTTTACAATATCTTATAAACTTGATGTTAGCGCCCTTAACCCTGTACACCTCCGCAAGCCCTTCTATTATATTTATATTTCTCCTGTTATCAGCATATAGCCCTTCGTAAAGCTTTTCAGCCTTATCTATTTTGCCGTCCTTAAGAAGACTATTAAATGCCACGACATATTCTGCAAGCGCATCATTTATAAATCCTTTACCCTTATAATAGTCAGCAAGTTTGAGCCTTACCCCGACATTCTGAGGGTCGACTGTTATCATCTTTTTTAAAACATCGATTGCCTCATCAGCCTTTCCCTTCTTTTCATAAAAACTGACCAGAACACTTAATGACGCTACAGCATCCGCTATCAGCCTTTGGTTTGTGTAAAGGTCTGACAGCTTAAAATATATCTCCAACTGTCCTTCGTCCAATTTAAGGATCTGCTTGTAAACAGCAATGGCCTTTAGGTTGAATCCTCCCTTTGTATGTATTTTGGCCACCTCGCCATATTCCTTTATGGCCTCATCCTTCTTGCCAACCTTTACATAAAGGTCTCCTACCCGCAAACGAATAGTAGTGTCTTTTGGATACTTCTCGACCACCTTTTTGTATTCTGCAATGGCCTTGTCAAGGTATCCTTTCTGCTGCAGCTTTTGAGCCTTATCTATTATTTTGCTTTTCTCATCCATAAGTATAAAAACAGTGCCATAGTATCAAAGTTTCAAAGTATCATAGCAAAAACTCTTATTCTTTGACTCTCTGACCCTCTGACTCTTTGACACTTAGCAGTTTATCTCTCAAATATATTTCGTTATTATTTATTTCATCAACAGTCAGGTTTATGTTCAACCCCTTTCTAATCTTATCTATTAAAATAGCCTTAAACTCATCTTTTTTTATATCGCTGTAAAGTTTAATCCATGCCATCATCGACAGAGACTCCTCTCCAAACAACTGCGCAATCAGATCCCTGTCTACTCCGAAAAGGATGGAACCATGCTGTATAAACGCCTTTTTAAACCGCCTCTGTGCGCTTCCAATAAGTTTTTTGTTGTCTATCATAATCTCATATCTGGAGGGAGAATGAAAGCAGGAAATTTTTTCAGAACCATATTCTATGTCCCTGGAAGTGTGTATATCGGCATTAATTCCAACTTCTCTTAATGCAGTAAGCAGGCATCTGCTTATTATTCTGTATGCCCCTGATACCCCCTCTTCAAATAACGGCTCTCCCGCGCCGCAAATTATTGAATATGTAATCTCATCGCTATGCAGCACAGCCCTTCCGCCGGTAATCCGCCTGACATAAGGAATTCCTGCTTCCAAACAGTATTTAATAGCATTATCTGCCTTCTGAAAACAGCCGATAGAAAGGGTTGGCTCTTTCCATTCGTACAGCCTTAAAGTGGGTCGGGAAAGTCTCTGATTGCAGGATTTGAGGATGGCCTCATCTGTTGCCATGTTTTCCAGGCCGTTTCGCGGCGGGTCTATCAATAATCTCCAATCGCTCATAAATAAAATAGGTTTAGGTTGAGTACCTGTCTTTACCCAAACCTACTCAAAAAATTTATATCAACTTTGCCTGCAATAAAGTCGTGGTCATTCATTATCTTTCGATGCAGCGGAATATTAGTCTTCACCCCTTCGATCTCTATCTCATCCAATGCCATTGCCATCCTGCTGATGGCCTCTGCCCTATTGTCTCCGTATACTATGAGCTTGGCAAGAAGCGAGTCATAATACGGGGGCACAGTATGGCTGCATGATATTGCGGAATCCACTCTTACACCAGGGCCTCCCGGCATATGGAGGCTTGTGACCTTGCCTGGACACGGTATAAATGTCTCGGGGTCTTCCGCATTTATCCTGCACTCTATTGAATGCCCTCTGATTCTTATATGTTTTTGTTTAAATCTGAGCCGCTCTCCCCATGCAAGCCGTATCTGTTCTTTGACTATATCTATGCCGGTTATCATCTCTGTTACAGGATGTTCAACCTGAATCCTCGTGTTCATCTCCATAAAATAATACCGCATATTCTTATCAAGCAAAAACTCCACTGTTCCAACACTGGTGTAACCTATTGCCTTTGCTATCTTTACAGCAGCCTCACCCATATTCCTTCTTAACTTTTCATCAAGCGCAAGGGATGGCGCCTCTTCCAATATCTTCTGATGGCGGCGCTGTATAGAGCAATCTCTCTCTCCCAGATAGACAATATTGCCATACTTATCAGCCATAATCTGAATTTCTATATGCCTCGGAGCCTCACAATATTTTTCAATATATACATCTCCATTTCCAAACGCAGCCTGCGCTTCATTCTTTGCGGTGTGAAAGGCATTGCCGAAACTTGCCGACGTATGAACAATCTTCATACCCCTGCCTCCTCCGCCCGCAGCAGCCTTTATTATCACGGGGAAGCCAATCTTCCGCGCAATATCCATTGCATCCTTCTCATCCTTTATGCCGCCGCTGCTCCAGGGAAGAACTAACACCCGTAACTTTTCCACCTCTTTTTTGGCCTGAATCTTATTCCCCATAAGGCGCATGTTACTGGAACTTGGGCCTATAAACTTAATGCCGCAGTTTTCACATATCTCCGCAAATTCAGCATTCTCTGCAAGAAAACCATAGCCGGGGTGTATTGCCTCTGCATCCGTAACCTCAGCGGCGCTTATAATGGAAGATGCGTTCAGGTAGCTGTCCTTGCTTTTTGCAGGGCCTATGCATATAGCCTCATCCGCAAGCCTTGTGGGCAGGCTGTCCCTGTCTGCCTCGGAATATACAGCAACGGTTCTTATACCGAGCTCCTTACATGCTCGTATAATCCTTACAGCTATCTCACCCCTATTTGCGATAAGTATTTTATGGAACATAGGTTTTAAAGTATTTACGCTGTCTCTATCACAAACAACGGCTCGCCGTATTCCACCGGCTGCCCGTTTTCTATCAGAATAGAAACTATCTTGCCATTGAATTCAGATTCTATCTCATTCATAAGTTTCATTGCCTCTATAATACACACTATCTGGCCCTTTTTAACTGTGCCGCCGACCTCTACAAATGGCTGGACCTCCTGAGAGGGCGCCCTGTAAAATGTGCCGACCATGGGTGATGTAATCTGCTTTAACCTTTCACTCTTAGCAGCTTCTTTTTCTGCTTTTTGTTCTTCTAATTTTTGTTCCGATGCTGTAACAACAGACGGCGCGGCAACTGCAGGCTTTATTTCAACAATATCGGGCCTGCCAATACCCCTCTTTATTTTTAACTTTCCATTCGGTCTTTCAAGTTCAAATTCAACAATATCAGTCCCGCTTATAAACTTTACAATATCCTCAATCTCTTTGAAATCCATGATAACCTCCTCAACCTTGACCTTAACCTTTTACAATATCACCATCTCCTTTGACATCTCTGTCAAAACCTCGCAGCCATCCTTTTTAACAAGGACCATATCCTCAATCCTTACACCGCCCCAGCCATGTATATATATCCCCGGTTCTATCGTGAAAACCATAGCCTCTTCTAAAACATCATCATTATAGGGAGAGATATTCGGCCATTCATGAATAGCAAGCCCAACCCCATGACCTGTGCCATGACCAAAATATTTACCGTATCCGGCATCTTTAATAAAACCCCTTGCCACAGAATCTATATAAGATGCCTTCACCCCCGGCCTTACAGCCTCTATCGCCTTATCATGGGCATCCTTAACTATCTGATAAACCCTTTTTTGCTCCCTGCCCGGTTTACCCACTATAAATGTGCATGTCTCATCTGAATGATAACCCCTATATCTTGCGCCAAGGTCAACAATAACAGTTTCTGTTTTTTTTATCCTCTTCAGAGAGGCCTTGCCGTGGGGTAAAGCCGCCCGTATGCCGGAGGCGACAATTATATCAAAAGAAAGACCCTCTGCCCCATTTTTTCTCATTTCCATTTCTATATTAAGGGCTGCATCGCATTCCCGTATCCCTGCGGCTATGCAATTCACTGCTGCATTAAAACCAACAGCCGCCAAACCAACGGCCCTTCTTATAAGTTTCAATTCACCAGCATTTTTTCTGGCCCTTATCCTGTTAATATCATCAGGCAGAGGAATGAGCCGCTTTCCCCGCAACAAGCCTTTCAGCCTGCGATATATCTCATAAGTAAGCCCCTTTGCCTCAAATCCTATACGTCTGGGCTTAAGCCTGTTTATTAAAGACGCAACATCTTCAGTCTGTTTTTTATATATCTTTACTCTTAATCCGCTTATCTCGTATCTTGACTGCGCGGCATATCTCGAATCAGTTAAAAAGAATGCCTCATGCAACGTTATAACAATTACCCCGCTCGTACCTGTAAACCCGCTCAGATAGCGGATATTTTCGGGTGTGGTTATGAGCAGGATATCTACGTTCCAAGATGACAATCTCTCCTGAATCTTCTTTAACCTTGTTCTAATTTCGGTAGATATTTAAAACTCCTTTATGACACCGGCTGCCGCCCTTTTTAAGTAATATCTTGCCTTCCCAAAGTTGCCTCCAGGCCCCAGCACAATTGCTATAAAATAATCCTTATTTATAAGCCTCATTATAATAGTAGACCCCTCTGCCGCTACAGATAACTCCTCCACCTCGCCGAGCTTAAGCATAGAAGACGCATTTTTTGTCTCCTCTAATACCCTGCCATATTCCACACCAACAGAATCCACATCATAGGCAGCCTTGTCTTTTACATAGTTCTGGATTGCAATTCCATCTTTAGCCATGACAGTGCCTGCAACCCCGCCCTTTACATTATCAACCATCTCTTTTAATATTTCGAGAAATCCCATTTTTTGCCCCCCCTTCATAAGCAGAGTTTCGTGGATTTTCTTAGCGCCTTTTTTAAGACCCTGTCTCTCTAAAACCCCCGCCATTGTCAATGTATAGAATTTATCATCCGGCAGCCAGTCTTCTCCGCCATCTTCCTCTATAACTGTTTCTTCTATGTGTTCCATAATAAGAAAATAATAAAAAACAGGGAAAAATCAGGAATTAGAAAATACAGATTGAGTTTTGAGTTTTTAATATTGTGGTTATATTTAGTTTAAAATCTCTGATAAGTCAATGGGAAAATCCGATATTCCCATCTGTTTAAATATTACCTTGCCAATATCTTCCACCATCACAAACTTTATCTTTCCTCCAGCCGCCTTTTTATCCATTTCCATGGCCTTTGATAAATCATGAGCGGACAGCGGATAGCGGATAGCGGATAGTTTTATGGGAAGGTCAACCTTTGCCAGTAATCCCTCTATCCTTTCGCAAACATCTTTACTGCACAGACCGAGTTTAAAAGACATCCTTGCGGCAGCAGCCATGCCGATGGCAACTGCCTCGCCGTGCCTTAACTCCTTATAGTCGGTCACGGTCTCTACTGCATGGCCGAATGTATGTCCAAAGTTAAGTATTGACCTTATGCCTGCCTCCCTCTCATCCTCTTCAACCACCCGCGCCTTTATCCCGCAGGACACCTTTACAACATGCAGCAGGCCATCTCCCAGTTTGAGAACATCCGCATAATTTTCCTCTAAAAACGAGAAGAAACCGGCGTCCCTGATAATACCATATTTAATCACCTCAGCCAAGCCTGCCTTTATATCCCTCTCTTCAAGCGTCTTAAGAACATCCACATCTAAAAGCGCCATCTTTGGCTGATAGAATGCGCCTATAAGGTTTTTGCCCTTTGGATGATTCACCCCAGTCTTGCCGCCGACAGAACTGTCAACCTGGGACAGGAGTGTCGTTGGAACCTGAATATACGGCACACCCCTTAAGTAAGTGGCTGCCGCAAAACCTGCAATATCCCCTACAACGCCGCCGCCAAGGGCAACAATAGGGGATTGCCTCTCCATCTTATATTCAATAAGTTTATCATATATATGCGAGAGCCATTCAAGGCTTTTGTACCCTTCGCCGTCAGGGATATCTATTCTGAAAACCTCGAAACCTGCCTTGCCAAGACTATCAAGCGCCCTGTTGCCATAAAGTTTCCCTACCGTAGGATTTGTAATACAGGCTGCTTTGCCATTAAGACCTTTCTGCTTCATCAACTCTCCCACCATGTCAAGATTATTTCTCCCGATATAGATGGGATAGCTTCGCTCACCCAGATTGATATTTATAGTTTCCATAGTTTAATCTTTTCTTTTATCTCCTCCACTACCTCACCGATAGTTTTTGTAGTCGTATTAACAATAAAATCCGCCTTTTTATAAAATGGCTCTCTTACCTTCAGGAGATTGGAT
>JBBTFC010000099.1:0-18184 GCA_038042015.1 Deltaproteobacteria bacterium | reverse complement strand
AGAGAAGGCGGAAGGACAGTCGGCGCAGGGGTGGTAACTAAAATATTGGCGTAAAAGTGTCAGAAAGTCAAAGTTAAAAAAGATTGAGCTTACGCATAAATACTTAAGTTTTTGCTTTGACACTATTTAGGGAGTGACATGAAAGACCAGAAGATAAGGATAAGATTAAAGGCATACGATCACAGGCTGTTAGACCACTCTGTCAAAGAGATTGTAGAAACAGCCAGAAGGACCGGCGCAAACATCAGGGGGCCGATACCTTTGCCCACAAAGATAAATAAGTACTGTGTGCTTCGCTCCCCTCATGTGGATAAGAAATCCAGGGAGCAGTTTGAAATAAGGACTCATAATAGACTTATGGATATTCTTGAACCAAATCAGCAAACTGTAGACGCCTTGATGAAACTGGATTTGCCTGCTGGTGTGGATGTAGAGATAAAACTTAATGCATAAGAGGTCTTGACAACAATGTTAAATGGAATGTTAGGAAAAAAAATTGGGATGACGCAGATATTTACCAAGGATGGAGAGGTAATTTCTGTCACAGTGATAAAGACCGGGCCATGTTTTGTGGTTCAGAAGAAGAATAAGACTAAAGACGGCTATAATTCCATCCAGCTTGGCTTTCTTGAAAAAAAGAAAGAACGGGTAAATAAGCCGCTTAGCGGCCATTTTGCCAAAGCAAAGACTCCATGTTTTTATCATCTGAAAGAATTTAAAGGCGAGACACCGGACAGCTATCAGGCAGGTCAAAAGATAACATGCGAAACAATATTCAAGGCAGGCGAGTTTGTGGATGTATCGGGTGTAACAAAGGGAAGGGGTTTTGCCGGTGTTATGAAACGCTGGGATTTTGCAGGAGGGCCTGGCAGTCATGGATCAATGCATAACAGAGCGCCTGGTTCAATAGGTTCAAGTTCCGATCCGTCCAGGGTTTATAAAGGCATGAGAATGGCCGGGCATTATGGAAATGAAAGGGTAACTACCCAGAATCTTAAGATTGTAGCAGTTAGACCTGAGGATGACATAGTTTTGGTTAAAGGCGGGGTGCCGGGACATGTGAATAGTATTCTTGAGATAAGAAAGGCCAGAAAGAAAGTAAGCAGTAAGCAGTAAGCAGGAGAAGATTAATATGCCTACAGTAGATATATTAAATATAGAGAACAAAAAAGTTGGAGCCGCTGACTTAAATGATAGTGTTTTTGCCGGCCGTGTAAAAGAAGACCTGTTTTATGAAACCGTGAAGATGCAGATGGCAAATAGAAGGTCAGGAACCGCCTCTACCAAGACAAGGGCCAATGTTTCAGGCGGCGGAGCAAAGCCATGGAAGCAGAAGGGGACAGGCAGGGCAAGGGCCGGCTCAAACCGTTCTCCTTTGTGGAGACACGGAGGGGTAGTCTTTGGTCCACATCCAAGAGACTACTCATATAAGGTGCCAAAGAAAGTGAGCAAGGCTGCGCTCATGTCGTGTTTGGCCTTAAAGGTAAAAGATGGAAAGTTGAAGGTTTTGGATAATATCCAGCTTAACGAACCAAAGACAAAAAATATTCTGGAAATTCTGGAAAAGATCCATTCAACCGGAGGGTTGATCGTCATAGATGGGTCTAATCAAAATCTGGAATTGTCTGTCAGAAATTTAAAGGACTTTAAATTATTGAAAGTCAATGGGCTGAATGTATTTGACCTTTTACACTATGATGATTTGATAATCACAAAAACAGCCGTAGAACAACTTGAAAAACAGTTAATGAGTTAGAGAGTTAAGGGGATCAGGAATGAAAAATATATATCAAATATTAAAGACGCCTGTTATTACTGAAAAAAGTACGGTGCAGAGGGCAGAGTCAAACAAGGTGACTTTTTGGGTAGATCTGCAGGCTAACAAAAGCGATGTAAAAGAGGCGATTGAAAAGGTTTTCAATGTGAAGGTGCTTGATGTAAATACTATGAAAGTCCCTGGGAAAGTTAAGAGGACAGGTAAGAATATAAGTAAGAAATCAACCAGAAAAAAGGCGTATATTACATTGAAACAAGGTGACAAGATACCTTTATTTGAGGGAACATAAATACAGTGAACTGTGAGCGATAATACAGTTAACAGTTAACGGAGTTTTTAAGATGCCGATAAAAACATATAATCCAACATCACCGGGAATAAGAAAGTTAACTACTTTAACCTTTGAAGAAATCACAAAGGTGAAGCCCGAGAAATCCCTTACTGTGCCTTTAAAAAGAACAGGCGGAAGGAATATGTATGGTAGGGTCACATCCAGGTGGATGGGCGGTGGCCACAAAAAGGCATACAGGATTATAGATTTTAAGAGGGACAAGAGGGGTGTGCCTGCAAGTGTTGCGGCTATAGAATATGATCCCAATCGTTCCAGCAGAATTGCCTTGCTTAATTATGCTGATGGAGAGAAGAGATATATATTGTCCCCGCTTGATTTAAAGGTTGGCAATAGTGTAGTTGCAGGAGAGGGGATTGATATAAAGCCAGGAAATGCTATGCCCATAAAATCAATACCGCTTGGCACATTTATTCATAATATTGAACTCAAGATAGGTGGCGGCGGGCAGATGGCGAGAAGCGCCGGTAGTTTTGCCCAACTCATGGCTAAAGAAGGGAATATGGCCCAGATAAAACTTCCTTCCGGCGAGGTCAGATATGTTCTGCAGAATTGTTATGCAAGCATAGGACAGCTTGGCAATATAGACCATGAGAATGTGACCATAGGCATGGCAGGCAGATCAAGATGGCTTGGGATAAATCCTAGGGTGAGAGGCGTTGCTATGAATCCGGTAGACCATCCGCACGGCGGTGGAGAAGGCAAGAGCAAGGGAGGCAACCATCCTCAAAGTCCATGGGGTACCCCGGCAAAAGGATTTAAGACAAGAAGACGTAAATATACAGATAAGTATATTGTATCCAGGAGGAAGTAGTGGCCCGTTCTGTTAAAAAAGGCCCATTTGTAGATGGACACCTGCTTAAAAAGATAGCGCAGGCAAATGAGGCAAAGGCAAAAAAGGTTATAAAAACATGGTCAAGACGCTCTACCATTACCCCTGATATGATTGGTCATACCATAGCGGTGCATAATGGCAAGAAATTTATCCCTGTGTTCGTAACCGAAAATATGGTGGGGCATAAGCTTGGCGAATTCGCGCCCACCAGAACATTCAAAGGTCATTCCGGAGATAGAAAGACAAAGGTTGCCGGCGCAGAACCAAAGGCAGAAACAAAGGCATCCGCCTAAGGCGGATAGATATAGCTAAACAGCGGTTAAAGAACCATTTGATAATAATATAGGAGTATGGAAATGGAAGCTAAGGCAGTTGCAAGATATGTAAGGGTTAGTCCGCAGAAGGCGCGGCTTGTAGTAGATCTTATAAGAGGGAAAAATGTTAACAATGCTATTGCCACATTAGCCTTTACCAGAAAGGCTGTTTCAAAGATTATTGATAAGGTTTTAAAAAGCGCTGTAGCAAATGCAGAGAACGCAAAAAAGATAGATGTAGATACGCTTTTTGTAAAGAAGGCTTATGTTGACCAGGCTCCTACCATGAAACGGACACATGCCAAGGCCATGGGCAGGGCAAATATCATAAGAAAGAGAAGCAGTCACATTACTATAGTATTAGACGAGATGTAAAAGGAGGTGGGTTTTTGGGTCAGAAGGTTAATCCAATAGGTTTTAGGGTAGGTATCTACAAGGAATGGAACTCCAGATGGTATGGGGAGAAGGATTATGCCAAATTCCTGCATGAGGATCTGAAAATAAGGAAGTTTATAAAGGAAAAACTTAAACACGCAGGGATTTCAAAGATAGGTATAGAAAGAACGGCAAGCAATACCAGGATTATTATACATACGGCCAAACCTGGTATAGTTATCGGGAAAAGGGGTTCTGAAATAGATATATTAAAAAAAGATGTAGGCAGGATTGCAGGCAAGGATATTGATATTGACATACAGGAGGTTAGAAGGCCTGATACAGATGCGCAGCTTGTGGCTGAGAATGTGGCGCTGCAATTGGAAAGAAGGGTTGCGTTCAGGAGGGCCATGAAAAAGGCTGTGACAACAGCCATGAAACTTGGTGCAAAGGGGATAAAGATAATGTGCGCAGGGAGGCTTGGGGGCGCCGAGATTGCAAGAACAGAGTGGTATAGAGATGGAAGGGTGCCGCTTCATACACTTAGAGCAGATATTGATTATGGTTTTACAGAGGCGATGACAACCTATGGAATAATAGGCGTAAAGGCGTGGATATTTAAAGGAGAAATAATGCCCGGTGAGACAATTGCGGCAGGAGCGGCAAAATAGGGTAAAATATACAATTATCATTTTATTATAACCGGAGCTAAACAACTTATGTTAATGCCTAAAAGGACAAAATTTAGAAAACAGCAGCGAGGAAAAAGAAGAGGCAAGGCCACAAGAGGCGCTGAGCTTAACTTTGGCGATTATGGTCTTCAGGCCACAGAATGCGGATGGCTTGCAACCAGGGAGATAGAGGCCGCCCGTATTGCAATGACCCGCTTTATAAAGAGAGGCGGCAAGATATGGATAAGGATATTCCCTGACAAACCTGTTACTAAAAAGCCTGCTGAAACAAGGATGGGCAGCGGCAAGGGCGCGCCTGAAGACTGGGTTGTTGTTATAAAACCGGGCAGGATTATTTATGAAATGGAAGGGGTTCATTCGGATGTGGCAAGAGAGGCCTTCAGACTAGCGGGCCATAAGCTGTCTATTCCTACCAGAATCATTTACAGGGAGGGAGTTGTATGAAGCCTTCAGAAATAAGAGAGATGACTTTGGATGATATTAAGCTTAAGCTTAAAGATGTGTCAAGGGAGCTTTTCAATATAAGGTTTCAGCATGTAACAGGACGGCTTGATAATCCCATGAATATTCCCCGGTTAAAAAAAGATATAGCGAGAATAAAGACAATTATTAAAGAAAAGGGTTTGGAAAAGAGGGTCTAAAATATGGTAAATAATGCAAAGAGGGAACAAAGGAAGGCAAGGATAGGGACTGTTGTAAGCAATAAGATGAACAAGACCGTCATGGTTTTGGTTGAAAGGCTTGTTAAGCAGCCTCTTTACGGAAAGTATGTAAAAAAGAAGACTAAATATATGGCGCATGATGAAAAGGCCGGGTGCAGAGAGGGTGATAAGGTTAATATTGTAGAGACGCGGCCGCTATCCAAGCTAAAAAGATGGCGGGTAACTCAAATACTTGTCCCTGCGGGTAGTAAGCAGAGATTGGAGAAGACGTAAATGATCCAGATGAGAAGCATACTTAATGTTGCAGATAATTCGGGCGCAAAAAGGATAGCATGTATAGGTGTTATAGGCGCTTCCAACAAGAGGTATGCCGTAATAGGAGATGTTATTACAGCGTCTGTAAAGATGGCGATACCTAATGCTAAGGTAAAAAAGGGGGATAAGGTAAGGGCTGTTGTTGTCCGCACTGTTAAAGAAACAAAGAGGCCGGATGGTTCACATATAAGATTTGATGAAAATTCTGCTGTTATTATAAATAAAGACAACGAGCCTGTAGGAACCCGTATTTTTGGTCCTGTAGCAAGGGAACTCAGGGCAAAGAAATTTATGAAAATTATATCCCTTGCGCCAGAGGTGCTGTAGAAAATTAAGAATTAAAAATTAAGAATTGTTGGAGCAGGTTACAATGCAAACTATCAAGTATAAAATAAAGAAGAACGACCAGGTTATGATAATAAAGGGAAAAGAGAAGGGAAAGACCGGCAGGGTTATAAAGGTTGACCTTCTTAAAGGGCGCGTGTTAATTGAAAAGTTGAATATGGTAAAAAGACATGCGAAGCCGTCTCAAAAGCATAAACAAGGCGGTATTATTGAGAAAGAGGCGCCGCTGGCCGTATCAAATGTAATGCTTATATGCGATAAATGCAAAGGCCCTGTCCGTGTTGGAAGAAAGGTCTTGGATGATGGTAAAAAAGTAAGATACTGTAAAAAGTGCGGGGAGGTTTTGGATAAATAATGGCCAGATTAAAGGATATATACAATAAAAGCATAGTGCCTGATATGATGAAGGAGTTTAAGTATAAAAGTGTCATGCAGGTGCCGCGGCTTGAAAAGATTGTATTGAATGTCGGGCTTGGAGAGGCTACGCAGAATGTAAAGGTTGTTGACCATGCGGTGCAGGATATCACCAGTATAACAGGGCAAAAACCGGTAGTGACTACTGCAAAAAAATCCATAGCTTCGTTCAAACTGAGACAAGGTATGCCAATAGGCTGTATGGTTACCCTTAGGGGCGCTGTGATGTATGAGTTTTTAGACAGGTTTGTTAATTTTGCCCTTCCACGGGTTAGAGATTTTAAGGGTGTATCTGACAAGTCTTTTGACGGCAGGGGCAGCTATACCGTTGGGATAAAAGAGCAGATTATTTTTCTTGAGGTAGAATACGATAAGATAGATAAGATAAGGGGCATGAACATAACCTTTGTCACTACTGCCAAAAGTGATGGCGAGGCAAAGGCGCTTTTAAAGAATTTTGGAATGCCGTTTCAGATAAGATAGACTGAGGTTGAGTATTCTTAATACTTTGTCTTTAAATAGGGGGTTTTGTGGCAAAGAAGTGTTTGCAAGTAAAGGCTGCAAGAAAGAATAAATTTAAGGTCAGGGAATATAACAGATGCCCTTTATGCGGAAGGCCAAGGGCTTACTACAGAAAGTTTAATATGTGCAGGCTGTGCCTGCGCAAGCTTGCATCAAAAGGCGAAATACCAGGGCTTATGAAATCAAGCTGGTAATACTAAATTAAAAATTTAGAAATTGTATTTAAAGGGAGTTTAAAATGGCCATTACAGATACTGTTGCAGATATGTTAACCCGCATAAGAAATGCAAGCCATGCCAGACATAAGGAAGTTGAAATACCTTCATCTATCTTTAATCTGGCTGTAGCCAGGATATTGAAGGAAGAGGGTTATATCAAAGATTACGAACTTATAAAGGATAATAAGCAGGGTATAATTAAGGTCCAGCTTAAATACGACCCATCTAAAAAAGAGATTGTATCCGCAATAAAAAGGGTAAGCAAGCCGGGCCTGAGAATATATGTTAAGAAAGATAAGGTTGCAAAGGTGTTGAATGGGCTGGGTATATCAATCCTTTCCACATCTAAGGGAATTATTACTGATAGGAAGGCAAGGGAAATGGGTGTTGGAGGAGAGCTTATCTGTACGGTGTATTAAGAAAGTCACAAGTCACCAGTCACAAGTTTTCTGGTGACTTGTGACTGTATTTTAATATGAGGAGTTTTATATGTCTAGGATTGGTAAGAAATCTATAGCTGTTCCAGCGGGAGTCAAGGTTAGTCTTAATGGTGATATCGTAAAGGTTGAAGGGCCTAAGGGTATCCTTACCCAACCACTATGCAAAGAACTTAAGACTGAAATTTCTAATAGTGAAATAAGGGTAACAAGAAGTGGGGAAGATAAAGAAACTGCAATGCTTCATGGTTTGAGCCGCAGCTTAATAGCAAATATGATTAAAGGGGTTACAGAAGGTTTTCAAAGAAGTCTTGAAATTGTAGGGGTTGGTTACAGGGCCGATGTTCAAGGCAATATATTGAACTTAAGTCTCGGATATTCACACCCTATTAAATATGCGCTGCCAAAAGGCATAACTGCAACCGTAGACAAACAGACAGGCATTACATTAAAAGGGGTGGACAAACAACTTTTAGGCCAGACCGCTGCGGAGATAAGGGCATTCAGGATTCCGGACCCATACAAAGGTAAAGGTATAAAATACGCAGAAGAGGTCATCAAAAGGAAGGCAGGCAAGGCTGGGAAGGCTGCTGGCGGCAAGGCGGCATAAGCCTGACGGCAATTACAAAATGGGAAATGAATGGAGTAAATCTATATGGATATAGAAAAGAAAAAAAACAGTCACTTAAAAAGAAAGAAAAGGGTTAGAAAAAAGATTATTGGCGCTTCTGAAAGACCGAGACTTAATGTCTATAGAAGCAATAGGCATATCTATGCCCAGATAATAGAAGATGCTGCTGGCAAAACACTAATAGCAGCTTCAACCTTAAGCAAGGAATTTAAAGATAAGCTTGGGGATATTAAAAAGGCAGAGGCGGCTAAAAAGATAGGGGAGTTCATAGCAAAGAAGGCTATTGCTAAGGGGATAGATAATGTAGTCTTTGATAGAGGGGGATTTCTCTATCATGGAAGAGTTAAGGCTGTAGCAGATGGAGCAAGAGAGGCAGGGTTGAAATTTTAATTAGATAGAGGAGGCTGTTTGGAAAGGATAGATCCAAAAAGTTTAGAACTAAAGGACAAGGTAATATACCTCAACAGGGTAGCCAAGGTTGTAAAGGGAGGCAAGAGATTCAGTTTTAATGCAATAGTGGTTGTGGGGGATAACAATGGTCATGTTGGCGTAGGATTGGGAAAATCCAACGAGGTCCCTGAGGCAATCAGAAAGGCAATAGAACAGGCCAAGAAAAACCTGATAAGCTTTCCCCTTGCAGAACATACTATACCGCATGATATCATTGGTCATTATGGTTCAGGAAAAGTAATATTGAAGCCGGCGTCTCATGGAACAGGAATTATTGCGGGAGGGGCTGTAAGGCTGGTTTTAGAGGTGTCGGGTATACATGATGTCTTAACCAAATCCCTTGGTTCAACCAATCCTCACAATATGGTAAAGGCCACAATGGATGCCCTTATGAAGCTTAAAAGTCCTGAATCTGTATCCAAGTCAAGAGGTGTAAAACTGGGGATAGGCAAGGAGGCTTAGGGAATAAAAATGTTAAATAAACTTCATGCCCCTTCTGGGGCAACAAAGAAAAGGAAAAGGGTTGGCAGGGGAGAGGGATCAGGCCATGGCAAGACTTCCGGCAAAGGGCATAAGGGACAAAAGGCCAGGACAGGCGGCAGCACCAAGCTTGGGTATGAGGGCGGCCAGACTCCGCTTCATAGAAGTCTTCCAAAGAGGGGCTTTACCAATAAGTTTAAGAAGATATATGATATTGTGAACATAGAAAGATTGTCTGTTTTTAATAAGGGGGATGTTGTTGACGCAGAGACCCTTACTGCCAAAGGCATTGTAAAGAATATAAAAGACGGTATAAAGATATTGGGGGATGGCGAAATAAAGATACCATTGACAGTAAAGGCCGATAAGTTTACTGCTGCTGCCCTAAAAAAGATAGAGGCAGCCGGTGGAAAGGCGGAGGTAGTCTAATTGGCAGGCGGTATCCAGAACATAGGCAAGGTACCGGAGCTTAACCGCCGTATATTATTTACTATCATTCTCCTAATTGTATATAGGATCGGCGTATTTATTCCTACCCCAGGGATAGATGCCCAGGCCCTGGCTGGTTTTTTCAGTCAGGCAAAGGGAACGCTTCTGGATTTTGTCGTAATGTTTACAGGCGGGGCGCTGGAGCGATTTTCTGTCTTTGCGCTCGGCATAATGCCGTATATCAGCGCATCCATTATTATACAACTTCTTACAGTTGTTGTGCCGCATCTTGAAAAACTTTCCAAAGAAGGCGAGTCAGGCAGGAAACAGATAGTTCAGTACACCAGATATGGGACGATAGTCCTGAGCGTCGTACAGGGGCTTGGCATAAGCATAGGTCTTGAAAGTATGAAAGGGCCTGCCGGCGAGATGGTTGTTCATACGCCGGGCTGGGAATTCAGGATTATGACAGTTATAACACTGACAGCAGGGACAGCCTTTATAATGTGGCTTGGAGAACAGATAACCGAGAGGGGGATAGGCAACGGCATATCTCTTATTATATTTGCAGGTATTGCTGCAAGGTTTCCTACAGCCGTCGGTCATACCTTTAGTCTTGTAAAAACAGGTGAGATGAATTTCCTGTTTGTTATTTTATTGGTTGCCATGATGATATCCGTTATTGCCTTTATCATCTTTGTAGAGTTAGGGCAAAGGAGGATCCCGATACAATATCCAAAGAGGATGGTGGGAAGAAAGATGTATGGTGGACAGAGCACACATATTCCGTTGAAGGTGAACTCAGCCGGGGTTATACCGCCCATATTTGCCTCTTCTCTGATTATTTTTCCGGCTACTGCTATCAATTTTATAAATCTGCCTTGGCTTAAAGGCATTGCAAACAGCCTGAATCCCACCAGCATTTTTTATAATGTCCTTTATGCCGGGTTAATAATATTTTTTACATACTTCTATACTGCAATACAGTTTAATCCAAATGATGTTGCGGATAATTTGAAAAAATACGGCGGATTTGTCCCTGGTATAAGGCCGGGACATAATACAGCAGAGTATATAGACAGGATACTTACAAGGCTGACGCTCTGGGGCGCAATTTACCTGGCCCTTGTATGTGTGCTGCCGTCATTTTTGATAGGTTGGTGGCATGTCCCATTTTATTTCGGAGGCACATCTCTTTTAATAGTTGTGGGTGTTGCGCTGGATACTGCCCAGCAGATAGAATCCCACATGCTGTCCAGGTCATACGAGGGGCTTCTTAAATCAGGCAGGCTTAAGGGGAGGAGAGGATAGGTGTTAAACCTTATCCTGCTTGGGCCGCCGGGTGCAGGAAAGGGGAGCCAGGCTAAAAGCCTTGCAGCCCGCTATGGCATTCCACATATATCTACAGGCGACATATTAAGGGCTGCTGTAAGGGATAAAACCGAGCTTGGTGTAAAGGCCAAGGCATATATGGATAAAGGGGCGCTGGCGCCGGATGACCTTGTAGTGGAGATAGTCGCAGAGAGACTTGAAATGGATGATTGTAAGGCCGGTTTTATACTTGATGGTTTTCCAAGAAATATCCCGCAGGCGGAGGCTGTTGAAATGATGCTGGGGGCTCTGGGGAAAAAGACAGACAAGGTGATAAATATTCAAGTTTCGCACAGGGAGATTATAAAACGGCTTAGCGGCAGGTGGGTGTGCAGAAATTGCGGAGAAGGGTATCATATTATTTTTAATCCGCCGATGGAAGATAAAAAATGCGATAAGTGCAAAGGCGAGATATATCAGAGGGATGATGACAAAGAAGATACGATTCTTGCCAGGCTTAAGGTTTACGAGGAGCAGACCGCGCCTCTTATAGATTTTTATAAGAAAAAAGGCTCCCTTGTGACAGTAGACGGCATAGGGGGATTTCAAGAGATAACAGAAAAGATAGTGAATGTTGTTAAAGGAAAATGAGATAATAGTTCTCAAATCGCCAGATGAAATAGAAAAAATGAGGAAGAGCAGCCTTATAGTTGCTGAAATCCTTGCTGCTGTGAGGGCGGCTGTAAGGCCGGGTGTTACAACCATAGAACTTGAAAGGTTGTGTGAGGATGAGCTGAAGAAAAGAAAGGTCAGACCGGCCTTTAAAGGATACAGGGGGTATCCATATTGTCTGTGCACTTCAGTGAATGAAGAGGTTGTTCATGGAATGCCTTCAAAGAGGGTTTTAAAAGAAGGCGATATACTTAGTGTGGATGTTGGAATTGAGTGCGGTGGTTATTATGGCGATGCTGCCGTAACAATACCTGTAGGCAGGATATCGGATGAGGCTGATAGATTGGTGAGGGTTGCTGAGGCCTCGCTGAAGTTGGCTATAGAAAAGGTTGTGATTGGCAACAGGCTTTTTGATATATCTTATGCTATTCAGAGCTATGTGGAAGAAAACGGTTTTTCTGTGGTAAGGGCATTTGTAGGGCATGGAATAGGCAGGGAGCTGCATGAGCCCCCGCAGGTTCCTAATTTTGGAGTGCCAGGCAAAGGGGTAAGATTAAAAGCGGGCATGGTTCTTGCGATAGAGCCTATGATAAATGCAGGTGGAAGCGATGTGGTTATTATGGAAGACGGCTGGACTGCTGTTACAAAGGATAGCAGCCTTTCGGCGCATTTTGAACATACAGTAGCGATAACGGAAAAAGGTCCGTATATCTTGAGCAAACTTTAAACTTTAAGGAAGGTATGGTTAAAGAAGAGGCAATACAAGTAGAAGGCACTGTAATTGAAACTCTGCCGAATGCTATGTTCAGGGTAGAGCTTGAAAATAAACACATGGTGCTGGCGCATGTTTCAGGCAAGATGAGGATGCATTTTATAAAGATACTGCCCGGCGATAAGGTTACTGTAGAGCTTTCACCGTATGACCTGACCAGAGGCAGGATAATATACAGGGTAAAGTGAAAACAGTAGGCAGTAAGCAAAAAAACAGAAAGCCATAGAGGAAGATAAATATGAAGGTAAGAAGTTCTGTTAAAAAGATATGCGATAAGTGCAAGGTGGTAAAGCGCAAAGGTGTTGTGAGGGTTGTGTGTGATAACCCAAAGCATAAGCAGAGGCAGGGATAGCTCATGGTTCATAGCTCATAGTTCATAATCAGGCTATCAGCTATGAGCTATCAGCCATCAGCTAAAAAGGGAGGTAAAATTGGCAAGGATAGGCGGTGTAGATTTACCAAAAAATAAAAGGGTAGAGATAGCGCTTACATATCTGTATGGGATAGGCGGGACAGCCTCAAAAAAGATTCTTGATGAGTCAGGGATAGACCCCAATACGAGGACACAGAACCTTACTGAGGGTCAGATTGCCCAGGTAAGAAAGATACTGGATAGAGACTATAAGGTGGAAGGCGACCTCAGAAAAGAGGTTGCCATGAATATAAAGAGGCTTATGGACATTGGTTCATACAGAGGGATTAGGCATAGGAGAAGACTTCCTGTCAGGGGGCAGAGGACCCATACAAATGCAAGGACGCGGAAAGGACCACGAAAGGCAAGCATCTCGATAAAGAAGGCGGAATAGAGATACGGAGGTCATAATGGCAAAGGTGAAGAAAGAAAAAAGGGTAGCAGCAAAGGGTATTGCAAATATACAGTCCACATTTAATAATACTCTAATTACAATAACGGATAATAACGGTAATGTGCTTGCATGGAGCAGCGCCGGAAGCAACGGTTTTAAGGGCTCAAGGAAGGGAACTCCCTTTGCGGCCCAGGTTGCGGCAGAGGTTGCTGCAAAAAAGGCTATGGAATATGGGGTTAAAAGCGTTGATGTGTATATAAAAGGGCCGGGGGCAGGCAGAGAGTCGGCGCTCAGATCCATTCAGGCTGCAGGGCTTAACATAAGCCTTCTTAAGGATGTAACACCAATCCCGCATAATGGGTGCAGGCCGCCGAAAAGAAGAAGGGTTTAATGAAATTTCAAATTTCAAATTTCAAATTTCAAATTTTACCTGTTGGAGGAAACTTTGGGAAGATATATTGAATCTGTATGCAAGCTATGCAGGAGAGAGGGGATGAAACTCTTTTTTAAGGGGGACAGGTGTTATACTGATAAATGTGCCTTTGAGAGGAGGAGTTATGCGCCGGGGCAGCATGGACAAAGGCGGGGGAAGGCCACTGCATATGCCTTGCAGCTTAGAGAAAAACAACGAGTCAAAAGGATGTATGGGCTGATGGAAAGGCAATTCCACGGTTACTTTAAAAAGGCAGAGAGGCTCTCCGGCATCACAGGCGAGAACCTCCTTCTTCTTCTGGAGAAAAGGCTTGATAATGTGGTTTATCGCCTTGGATTTGCTGATTCAAGGGGCGATGCCAGGCAGTTGATTATGCACAGGCACCTGCGGGTAGATGGTAAAAGTGTAGATATCCCGTCTTATATTATTAAGCCGGGTCAGGTAGTGGAGATTAAAGAGAAAAGCAGAAACAAGGCAAGGGTGAATGAGGCCTTAGAGACTGTAGAAAGGCGGGGTGTTCCGCAGTGGCTGGAGCTTGACAAGGTAAACTACAAAGGGGTTGTTAAAGCGCCTCCGAAGCGGGAAGATATAACCATGCCTATTCAGGAACAATTTATAGTAGAGTTGTATTCCAGATAGGCAGGAAAAAGCAGACAATAGGCAGTCTGCTTTTTCCTGGTTGCTGTTTAAAAACCATTCAAAATTAAAAATCGGGGGATATATGCAAAAAAATTGGCGGGATCTGATCAAACCTAAAAAATTAGAGGTTGATAAGAATACCTTGACCAACACTTATGGCAAGTTTACAGCCGAGCCTCTAGAGAGAGGGTTTGGCATCACTATAGGCAATTCTATTAGAAGGGTGCTGCTTTCCTCCCTGCATGGCGCCGCCATTGTCTCCGCAAAGTTTACCAGCGCCCTCCATGAGTTTTCTTCTATCCCCGGGGTGAAAGAGGATGTATCAGATATTATATTAAATCTGAAGCAGGTAAAGATCAGGTTTCACGGTCAGGGGCCGAAGACAATCAGGATAAAGGCAAAAGGCGACGGAGATGTGAAGGCAGGAGACATAATCTGCGATTCAACAGTTGAAATATTGAACCCAGATCTGCATATTGCCACTCTTGCCAGGGATGCAAAGCTGGAAGCAGAGTTGTTTGTTAAGATAGGCAAAGGTTATATCCCTGCCGCAAGGAATAAGGAAGAAAATCAACCCATAGGCGCTATCCCCATTGACGCTATCTTTAGTCCTGTAATACGGGTAAATTACAATGTGAGTTACGCGAGGGTAGGCCAGATGACCGATTATGATAAGCTTACTATGGAGGTTTGGACCACAGGGGCAGTAGGTCCTCAGGACGCAGTTGGTTTTGCAGCGAAAATACTGAAGGACCAAATGAGTGTTTTTACGCCGTTTGGCGAGGCAGAGGAGGAAATAAAGGAAGAAGAGGCAGTGAGGAAACCAACTTCTTTGAATGAAAATCTTTTCAGACTGGTGGATGAACTGGAGCTTTCCGTGCGTTCAGCCAACTGTCTTAAAAATGCCGATATAAAATACATAGGAGAACTGGTACAGAAGACAGAAAGTGAAATGTTAAAGACCAAAAATTTTGGAAGAAAATCCTTAAATGAGATAAAAGAGATGCTTGTGAGTATGAGGCTTAATTTTGGCGTGAAACTGGATAACTTTCCACCCAGGGAAGAATTGGATAAGATGTCGCTGGAAAAGAAGCAAACTGTTTAAAACAAAATTGCAGGTTGCAAGATTTAATAGACTTGCAGCTTGAAACTTTTTATAGGGGTTATTATGAGACATAATAGAGATGAAAAAAGATTTGACAGACCAGTCGGTCATTTAAGGTGCATGATGGCCAATATGACAAATTCGCTTTTTTTGCATGGGAGAATAAGAACCACATTGGCCAAGGCAAAAGAATTAAGACGCTTTGCCGAAGGTATGATTACGCTCGGCAAAAAAGGCGATATGCCTGCCAGAAGACGGGCTATGGCTTTTATGAGAGACAAGACTGTTGTAACAAGGCTTTTTGACGAAATATCGTCTAAATATAAAGATAGAAACGGCGGTTATACAAGGATACTCCATGCTGATGTAAGGCCTGGCGATTCAAGCCAAATGGCGCTGATAGAGTTGACTCCGGCAGGTGAAGAAAAGCAGGAAAAAAAGGGTAAAACCATGAAGCCTGCGTCACAGAAAAAAGCGGCAGGTTCAGCTAAGCAGAGTGAAAGGGCGGCATAGAAAGATAAATTTGCGGGTGTAGCTCAGCGGTAGAGCACGACCTTGCCAAGGTCGGGGTCGCGGGTTCGATCCCCGTCGCCCGCTCCATAAAAGAGCAGTTCATAGCTCATAGTTCATAGTAAAAATCATGAGCTATGAGCTACGAGCAATGAGCTATGAAGTTAGCCGACAAAAAAGAACTCCTCCAAAAATATCTGCACGAAAAGGGTCTCAAATCCACAACCCAGAGAGACGCAATCATAGATGTATTTTTTAAGACCAATACCCACATCAATCTGGAAGAGCTTCTTAAGAGGGTCAGGCGCAAGAATCCCAAGGTAGGCTACGCAACGGTCTACAGGACAATGAAGCTTTTGACCGGGTGCGGCGTTGCCATTGAAAGGCAGTTTGGCGACGGCCAGACGAGGTATGAACACATACCCGACGACAGCCACCATGACCACTGTATATGCGTTAAGTGCGGCAAGATTATGGAATTTGAAAACCAGAAGATAGAGCACCTGCAAAAGGAGATAGCCGAAAAGATGAATTTCACCGTTAACAATCATAAGTTGGAGCTCTATGGCTTTTGTTCAAAGTGCAGAGACTAACCCTTCCTTTTTTTAATATTGACATTGAAAATGATTTTTACTATCATTTAGTCAGTTGCCCCAAATTGTAAAAGACAAAATGCACGAACATAAAAAAACAAAACGTTTGTTGTTTTTGTAGGCGCGAATTTATTCGTGCAACGATGTTTTGGAATAGACAATATGCTGTTAAAATCCAGGCCGGTCTTTTTTATCGCTATAGCAGCTGTGCTTTCCTTTGCCGCGTTTCAGAGAAATACTGTATGGATGGGAAGGGCTGCCGTATGGTTAGATGCAGCGCAAAAGGCGCCTTTGAAGGCCAGGCCACATGCAAATGTGGGGCTTTTCTACGACATGGCAGGCGACCTTGACATGGCCCGGGATGAATATAAAAGGGCCATACAATTAGAACCCGATTATCTTGCCCCTTACGGCCCACTGGCGGTTATCTACGGGAAAAAGGGGGATATTGACATGGCTATTAATATGCTTTTGTGGGCGATACCCCGATTGCCTAATAAAGATCCAAAATTCAATACTGCCCTTGGTGTTGCATATAGAGCCAAAGGTATGTTAAAAGAGGCTGAAATGGAGTTTCAGGAGGCCCTCAGGGTAAACCCGTATTACGCAATAGCCCATTATAATCTTGCGCAGGTTTATGAACAGATAGGTTTAAAAGACGAGGCATTAAAACATTACAGGAGTTTTGAGGAGTTTACATCCAATCCCTAACCTGTATCTATTTTACACTTATGGATGTTTAGGATTTATGTTAACTTATCTGTAACATTCTATAGAGGCGAGAGAGATGAATAACTGTAAACGCAAACTTTTTTATTCTCTATCCTGTATCCTGTTTTTTGTATGCTGTATCCCTATTCCCTCCTTTGCCTCTGACGAGGCGCCCGTCTTGAGATTCGTATTTACCATTGAAAAATTCTATAAGGACCCTCTTGACACACCCATAGGGATATTTGTTGACAAAGAACGTAAGGAGATATATGTAGCTGACAGCGGCAGAAACGAGGTTCTCATTTTTGACCTGAAAGGCCATCCGCTTTTCAAGTTTGGAAAGGCGCAGGGGATTTCAAATCCATTTGATATGGTGGTAAAGGATAGCCGCATCTATCTGGTTCAGGAAGGCAAGCCGTATATAGAGGTATTTAATTACAGGGGAGAGTCTGTAGATAGGCTTGCGCCGCCGGAAGACATGCCTTTTGCCCCAGGAAGGATTACCATTGATGAAGATAATAATATCTATGTTATCAATAAGAATAAGACCACATGTCTTGTCTTTGATAAAAACGATACATTTATCGGAAGTATCGGCAAAGGGCTTCCATCCCTCACAGGTGTTGCGGTTTCAAAAGACAGGGTTTATCTTATAACGCCTTTTGGGGGCCGCTCAGTCCAGGTATATGACAAGAAAGGAGATTTTATAATGGCATTTGAAGCTATAGAAGGAGAAGGCGGAACCCTCGGGCTTCCTACCAATGCGATGATAGACAGGGGCGGGGTGTTGTGGCTGGTAGATTCGCTAAGGGGAATATCCGTATATAAAGAGGACGGCATAAAACTTTTCCAGCTTGGCGAATACGGCGCTGAAAAATGGCAGCTATTTTTTCCTATGGATATTGACTTTGATAAAGGGAATATGGTATATATAGCCAACAAGGGGTCTAAAAGTATAAGCGTGTTTGCAATAGAGAATCAAGCACGGCTTTACGGCAAGTAAGGGAGTATGAATGTATATCAGGCGTCTCTATAGAGGTTTAATCATTTGTTTAGTCTGCAGCGCAATCAGTTCTACCCTTACCTACGCAGGCGAATATCATAATCCCAGAGAGAGAACCTCCGCTCAAACTGAAGATACCCTTGCCTGCGCCCAGTGCCATGCAATGCACGGGAGTCAGGGCGCAGGGGCGACAGCTGGGTCTCTGATATATAACACATCAACACCCGGGATTTATCCAAAACTCCTCAGAGCGGAAACCGTCCTTCAGCTTTGCCTTTTTTGTCACGGCGCCAATAGTCCTGGAGTTGTTGCCTCGGGTAACAGAATCCCGCCGCAGATTGAGAATAATACAATAGCATTAACATATATACCATCTGCCGGTGA
>JBBTFC010000098.1:0-5652 GCA_038042015.1 Deltaproteobacteria bacterium | reverse complement strand
GAGTGTATTCAGCCCCAGCCCAAGAATACCATTGCTGATCCTGCCTGTGGCACAGGCGGGTTCTTCCTTGCGGCCTACGATTATTTGGTGGCAAACAACAAACTCGATAAAGAGCAAAACAAGTTTTTGAAAAACTCTACTTTTTTCGGTAACGAAATTGTAGCCGCTACAAGGCGCCTGGCTTTGATGAATATGTTTTTACACAACATAGGCGACATTGATAGTGATAACTTTATTTCTCCTGCTGATGCGCTTATAGCTGCGTCGCCGGTTACTTACGATTATGTCTTAACAAATCCGCCTTTTGGCAAGAAGAGCAGCCAGACATTTACCAATGACGCAGGAGAACAAGAGAAAGACGATTTAACATACAACCGTCAGGATTTTTGGGCAACAACCAGCAACAAGCAATTAAATTTTGTTCAGCATATCCGAACAATGCTCAAGACAACTGGGAAGGCGGCAGTTGTAGTTCCGGATAATGTCTTGTTTGAAGGCGGCGCAGGTGAAACAGTCCGTAAAAAGCTATTAGAGACAACCGACCTGCATACCATTTTACGATTGCCAACAGGAATATTTTATGCCCAGGGAGTAAAAGCCAATGTTATTTTCTTCGACAACAAACCTGCAAGCAAAACCCCCTGGACGAAGGAAATTTGGGTTTATGATTACCGTACAAACATTCATCACACTTTAAAGAAAAATCCGTTAAAACTTGATGACCTGAGAGATTTTATTTCTTGCTACAACCCCGCAAACCGACATAAGCGCAAAGAGTTATTTAACGCAGTATCAAATCCAGAGGGACGCTTTAGAAAGTTCATATATGATGAAATCATTGCACGGGATAAAACCAGCTTGGACATCACGTGGCTCAAAGATAAATCACTTGCAGACCTTGATAATCTGCCTGACCCTGAAGAATTAGCCGAAGATATTATTGAAAACCTTGAGGCAGGATTGGAAAGTTTTAGAGAAATTATGGTGAAATTAAGCACGAAATAGAATAAAGGATATGGTCACGTATAAGTTTTTGTCAATTTACCATTATCGTATGTGAATTCCACAGTTAATCTCCAACAGCCTCCTGCATATCCATAACCATCTGCCTCACATTTTTCATAAAAAACTTTTTTATGTTATTCCAGTCGGGATTTTCTTTTCCGCAATACTGATGTTCAGGGTCAATTTCTGCATCATCAAAGTATACGATTGCCTTGCCAATATTAACGGGATTTATTCTATCTGTGCCATATTTTTACGCCATATTCCCGGCAATCTTTCTGAAAGGGACATCCTGCAGAATAAAGTAGAGGTCAACGAAGTCTCTTTTAACGCCTTTCTGTGGAATCGCCATTACCTTCATGGCTGCAATCAATGCCCCCGCAGCACGGCCACTATCCCGCCCTTCTGCGCCACATTCACAATCTTTTTATGTGATGCCCTGCCGAGGATGCCTATGCCTTCCGGCGTGCCAGCGAGTCCATAGACTGTATAATATTCCTCAAACACAATATCGCCATATTCATCAATTACAGGAAATGTTCTTGTGGATACCCTTCTATATTCCTGCGCAACCCATTTCCCAAATTCAGCGCATCCTCTGTCAATCATCTCATCCCAGCGCTGCTCTGTTGCGTCTTTTCCGATAACTATGCCGTATCCGCCGTAACCGCGGTTTGGCTTGAGTATAAGGCTGTTTTTGTTCTTTCTTATATAATTCAATAGCTCCACATTTTTGCCCTCAGGCGAGTCTGTCCGTATGTCCCTTATAATCTTAGTCCACGGGATATGTTTTAATATGCCCGCATCTCTGATGGTTTTAAAAATCTTTGCAAACCTTTCATCCCTCAATACCTCCCAACAGCTTTTGTGGTCAATCTCTCCGGCAATGGATGATATGACCTGATTTTTTTTGAAAGCAGTTTTCATGGCATTTAAGTGCTTACCCTTGCCCATCTTGAATAGCTCAACGAGCTCAAAATCGCGGTATATTATATCAATCTCGTGGTTTTTGTAATATATCTCATCTCCCTTTAAATACAATTCCCTTGGGTCAACCATGTATGTTTTCATCTCGCATCTTTTGCCGAATTTTTTATTATAAAACTCTGCAAGGGATGGAAACTCTGTAATGCCTGATGTAAGTGTTTTATCCTCTGCAAATGCGATATTAAGGCCCTTTCTGCCAAGCGTTTCTGCCTGATGCAATATTTCGTGGCACAGGAGTGTGCGTATGTCTTCATTCTTCTCAAGTATTATATTGTTATTTATCTTTCTCAATCTCGGCAGGACAATCTTTGTAATCAACTCCTCTGCTGTCGGCGCATAGTGATTGCCGCCTACTGCTACTGAATTGTCTTCAAAGAATGTAATGGTCTCCTTCCAATCAGGGTGATAGATGTCAAAGTGAAAGTCCAGCCTGCTCCAAATACCGCGCGTCTTTCTGTGCGCCTTTGTCCATGTATCCTTTATCCAGATCTCCTCTTCTTCTGTCAGAGGCAAAATCTCCCTCACCTCCGGATGCTCAAGATAAAGGTCTATGAGTTTTGACAGGGCATTTTTTATAACAAGGCATGTCTTATGGAGGTATCTTATTTGTTCAGGGGTCGCAACAAGCGGAAGGGGGAGGAGATTTATCACATCATAGCGCCCTTCGCGCTCATAGGTGAAATCTCTTTCTCTGGAGGCATTATATATTTCTTTGAAAATAGATTTAAACTCTTTCTCAGGAATGCCAAGAAAAGCGCGCCTTAACTCGCAATCCCAGTGCCTTAGCTTGTGGATTTCTTTCAATCCTCTTCAACCTCTGTAAAGTTTTCTTTAGATGCGCCGCAATCAGGGCATTTTTCAGGCGGGTCTCCGCATTGGCCGTGACAGGTGTGAATATAGCCGCAGACAAGACATTTGTAGATCAATTCCATTTCCATAACCATACCTCCTAAAGAGTGTTGCATTTCAAACCAATAGCTCTATCACATGAACCACCTTTGTATTTGCGCCAAGTTGGTGAAGCCCGTCCTTAATCTGAATCATGCAGCCTGGACAGGCTGTTGCAACAATTTGAGCGCCTGTATTCTTTATGTCCTCTGCCTTTTTTCTGTTTATCTCCATTGAAAAGTCATAGTCTGTGATATTAAAACTGCCGCCAAGTCCGCAGCATCTGCACGGGTGGCTCATTTCTTTAAGCTTAGCCCCGGATATCTCTATAAGCCTTCTTGGCTCATCTGCTATACCCTGCCCCCTTCTTAAATGGCATGGGTCGTGGTAAGTTACGATTTGAGATTTGAGATTTGAGATTTGAGATTTAGGAAATCCAAAATCATTTACCAAGAGTTCTGTAATATCCCTCACCTTTTCTGAAAAGGCATTAACCCTTTCCGGGTATTCATCGCCCAAGAGTTCTTTAAATCTCCTTTTCAACCCATCGCCGCAGGTTGCGCAGGCAGTGGTTATATAATCAAGCTCATATTGCTCAAATGCCTCAAGGTTTTTCAATGCAAGGGATTTTGCTGTCTCCACATCGCCCATGCCAAGCGCAGGCATGCCACAGCAGCGCTGATCAAACGGCACAACAACAGATGCGCCAGCCTTTTCCAAAAGTTTTAAAGATGCATCGCCAATATTAGGCAGCATATAATTGATGAGGCAGCCTGCAAAAAAACCGACACGGGGCAGTGAACTATCTTTTTTACTTCTAACTTCTGGCTTCTCACTTATGCTATCCAAAAAAAATCTTTCTGCCAGCGGCGGCACAAGGCGCCTTTCATCTACAAGAGGCAAAGGGAATCTTCTGCGCAAACCGCTATCTTCCGGGATGCCTTTCAATAAAAACCCCTGAAGCTTTGACGCAAACTTCATGGCTGCGGGCATAAGTTTCTCCGAATCAAGGATATTTTTTAGTATAAAGGATTTTGCAAAAGGCAGGCCATTCTCATTCGCAATCTCTGCCCTTGCTGCGAGGATTATATCAGGGACATTCACGTCATTTGGGCAGGCTTTCTGGCACGCCATGCATTGGACACATTCATTCATGTGCTTTATAAAACCCTCTGAAATTCCTATCTCTTTATTCAAATACGCCTCGCAGAGAGCCACCTTTCCCCTTGCGCTGGCAGGCTCTCTATGAACTACGGCAAAGGTAGGACACACGCTCCTGCATGTGCCACAGAGCACGCATTTGTTGATTTCTTGAGAAAGTTGTTCTAATGTCTTCATAGAATTTACTACTCTGGAAAAATCTTTCCCGGATTCAATATTCCTTTTGGGTCTAAAACCTGTTTTATCTTTTTCATTATATCTATTGCAAGCTGGCTCAATTCCATTCCTATATACGGCATCTTGGTGGTGCCAATCCCGTGCTCGCCTGAAATGGTTCCGCCAAGACTAATCACAAGCTCAAATATCTCTTTTACAGCCTCTTCTGCCCTGTTAAGCTCATTCTTAAGAGACTTATCAATCATAATGTTCACATGGATATTGCCGTCGCCTGCATGGCCGAAGTTGGCATTGGTCAGATTGTATTTTTCCGCAATCTGCCTTATACCGATTATCGCATCAGGGATTTTGCTCCTCGGCACAACAATATCCTCGTTTATCTTGTTGGGCTTTAGCTTTGCCAATGCCGGCGATATAGAGCGGCGCGCCTGCCAGAGTTTTTTCACCTCCCTTTTATCTCCGGCGATCCTTACCTCTTTCGCTCCATTATCAAGACATATCTTCTTAATGGTCTCTGCCTGATTTTCCACAAGTGCCTTACCTCCATCCACTTCTATTAAAAGAAGCGCATCAACATTATCAGAAAGTCCCATACCTGAATAATCTTCAACACATTTTATACTGTCTTTATCCATAAACTCCAGTGTTGAAGGAATAATCTTTGAAGAAATTATCTTTGAAACAGTTTTGGCTGCATCCCGCATATCGGTAAAAACCGCAAGCATGGTCTTTGCAGCCTCCGGCAGAGGGATAAGTTTCAATATAATCTTTGTAACAATGCCTAACGTGCCTTCTGAACCGACCATCAATTTTGTCAAGTCATACCCTACAACGGATTTTATAGTCTGAGCGCCTGTGTTTATTATCCCGCCAGTAGGCAGAACAACCTCAAGCCCCAGGACATAATCTTTTGTAACGCCATATTTCACAGCCCTCGGCCCGCCCGCGCATTCTGCTACATTTCCGCCGATAGTGCAGAATTTAAGGCTTGACGGGTCAGGCGGATAGAACAGGCCGAGCCTTTCCACCTCCTCCTGCAAATCCCCTGTAACAACCCCCGGCTCAACAATGGCAATGAGATTATCAGCATCAACCTTCAGGATTTTATTCATCCTCTCAAGAGATACAACTACCCCGCCCTCAACCGGCAAAGAACCTCCTGAAAAACCTGAGCCTGCGCCGCGGGGAATAACAGGAAATACCTCTTTATTGGCCAGCTTTAAAATAATGGATATCTCTTCAGCGCCTTTGGGGAAAATAACCGCATCCGGCAGGAACTTTTGGTTTGTCGCATCGTAGGAATAGCAGATAATATCTTCCCTGTCAGTGGAAATATTTTCCTTGCCGACGATATTGATCATCTCTGTTATGATGTTTTTGGAAAGCATGATATTAATAATAGCATATTGAAAGGGTGAGATAAAGAGATGATAC
>JBBTFC010000097.1:0-8456 GCA_038042015.1 Deltaproteobacteria bacterium | reverse complement strand
CATCGTATTCAATAGGCGGAATTTCTTTGGGCTGCCATTTACGTTCATTGGGATTTTCTTCTTCTGCGCTTTCGTCCAGTTCTGTCCCTTTTAAAATAGAATACAAACGCTGAATTGTGCTGATGCAAACCTGACTGTCGGTGGTTATGGTGCTTGATTTTAACCGCTGAACACTGTAAAGCTCGGTGAATTTCCTGTTATCATCATTGGGTACGTAGGACATAAATTCCTGCTCTGCCTGTTCACCAAGATTTTTTGTATCCACCAGAAACAAGACTCGTTTTGCCTTGGCAAACTTCAACAAGCGATATACGAAAGTAATGGCAGTAAAGGTTTTCCCTGAACCTGTTGCCATTTGTATCAATGCCTTTGGACGATTTTCTTTAAAAGAGTTTTCTAAATTGTTTATGGCTATTATCTGACATTCCCGTAAGCCGTCTGTTTTTAGAACAGGTAAATCTAAAAGTCTTTTCCGAAGAGATTTATCTCTTTTAACCCATGCCCTTAATGTCTCAGGCCGGTGGAAACTGAATATCTCCCTTGCCCTTGGCTTTGGATCAGTAAAGTCTGTAAACCTTGTTATTTCACCGGTACTGATATACACAAATGGCAAAGGTTCATTTTTCAGATGTTTTAGTTTGGCCTTTGCATATTCTTCGCCTTGACCTTCGTGAACGCTAATCCGGTGTCCTTCTTCCTCACGCTTTGCCTCGATAACACCGCAAGGCTTACCCTCAACAAATAACACATAGTCAGCAGGACCAACATCGGTCAGATATTCTTTGACAGCAACACCAATACCGGCATTTAAGTTGATGTGCTTTATGTCCTGAATAATCCAGCCGCAAGCCATCAACTGCTTGTCAATATTATCACGGGCTATTTGTTCGGGCGTTTGATTCATAAAATATTGGGGACAGGTCCATTTCCTGACAGGAAAACGCTATACAAGTCATTATCTTTATCAATATGTTTTGTTGCTATATTCAGACCAATCAATGTTTTTCCTGCACCAGGTACATCTGTGACAAAGCAAATAGATTTACGTGATTCCTTTTTTGATAAAGTAATTATTTCGGATAGCGTATTCAAAAAATATAGAACCTTTAAAAGGCTTTAAAACTTTCTGCAAAATGGAAACTTCTTCTAACCATGCATCGCGTTGAGTTTGTTCCAAAGCAAATGCATTGTTTTTCACAAGTTCCCCAAGAATCATGTTAGGAGGAGTTTGAATAAAATTAACAATTAAATCTGAGTAATATTCTCGTTTCATTTTTATCATTAAAATCTATTTCATGAGGAATAAATTATTTCTAACAACTACAAAACAATAAAGTTCTCATGTCAAACTAGCTTAAAGTATGTACTTTACATAATCACATCATTCCATTCTTTATAGCTTTTTTTATCTCATTTCTCATTACAACTCAAGCACCTTTATAGAATAAATGATAAAAAAATGGAACATATTTATTTATAATGAAATCTGCAAGATATAGCGTTATCTGTTTTTGGGTGTTGTGCAATCAATAGATTTTTGATAGCCTGAAAATCATGTCTGAAAAAACAATAGTGCCTAAAGATAAAGATATCCGGGTTTTGCGTGTGAAAAGCCTGCCCATTGAATTGTATATGATCTTAAAAATAGAAAATTTAGTCCAAAGCGGTGGTGAAGCCAAAGTAGCGATAAGCGAAGGACTTGTGCAGGTAAACAGAGAGGTTGAAACCAGGAAAAGAAAAAAGATTTTTTCAGGTGATATTGTTTCTTTTGCCGATGTGCAGGTTCAGGTTTTTGCCGAAGAGAAAGATAGATGAGATGATGATATGGTATTTTTGCTCAGGATTCAGATAAACAGGTTAAATCTGGCGTAATTGGAAATCTTTTTGCAATATAATTAATATTATGGCATACGACGAACATCTGGCAGATAGAATAAGTATGGTGCTCAAGGATCACCACATTTCTTTTACAGAGAAAAAAATGATGGGTGGTTTATGCTTTATGGTAGATAATAAAATGTGCATTGGTGTTATTGATGATAAAGTAATGGCAAGGATTGATCCTGAAATATATGAGCAATCTCTGAAAAAAGAGGGTTGCCGCGAAATGGATTTTACCGGCAGGCCAATGAAAGGCTTTGTATATGTTGAACCTGAGGCAATTGATTCGCAGAAGGATTTGGAATATTGGGTAAAACTATGCCTGGATTACAATCCCAAAGCAAAGAGAAGTAAGAAGAAATAATGTAAAAAATGGCAGATTTATTTTTGGGCAAGAGAGAAAAAAGGCAGCATGGCAGAGGTTGATTATGTAATAAATATCGGGGCGGATATTTTTCCGGTAGAGGTAAAATCAGGCAAAGAGGGCAGACTTAAATCATTAAAAATATTTATTGAGGAAAAGAAATCAAGGTTAGGAATACGTTTTTCGCAAGACAAATTATCTTATTATGAAAAAATACTTTCTATCCCGCTCTATATGGTGGAACAGATGCCAAGATTGGTAGAACTAATAAAATGACCCTTTCCCCATTACCAAAACATACCTTCATCCCAATCCTTCAACACACCATCTCTTATCTCAAAAAAAAAGGTGTTGAGTATGCGGATATACGGCTTGAGGAATGTATTTCAGAAGGGGTAATGGCAAGAGATGGGGAGATAGACAGGCTCTGGGATAATCTTGATACAGGTTTTGGCATAAGGGTTTTATATAAAGGCGCGTGGGGTTTTGCGGCAAGTTCGCTTTTAACAGAGACTGAGGCAAGAGAGATTGCGGATGAGGCGCTTTTGCAGGCAAAGGCAGTAGCCGAAATAAGTCACAAGTCACAAGCCACAAGTCACAAGTTAATACATAGAAACCATCCGGTGAGGGTCAAATACAAAGCCCCATGCCAGATTGACCCATTTATTATACCTCTTGAGGAGAGGCTTTCCCCAATCCTTAAGGCAACATCTATCCGCAATAAGAAGATACACACCATTGAGGGTTTTCTGGATTTTCATAAAACGCATAAGATATTTTTAAACACAGAAGGGAGTTTTATAGAGCAAGAGATTTTTTCAAGCGGCGCCGGCATAAAGGTTATAGCAATGAATGGCAAAGATGTTCAGATAAGGTCATTCCCTGATTCTCATAACGGCATCTTCAGGCAGGGAGGCTATGAGCGGATTATTGAAATGGATATCGTGCAGAATGTGCCAAGAATAATTGACGAGGCGCTCATGCTGCTTAAGGCTGATGAATGTCCGGCAGGAGAAAAGACAGTTATTCTCGGTGGTTCGCAGGTAGCTTTACAGATACACGAGTCCATAGGCCATGCAGTTGAGCTTGACAGGGCAATGGGAATGGAGATTAGCCTTGCAGGGGGCACATTTCTTACGCCTGATAAACTTGGCATGAGGGTAGGCTCTGATATTGTGAATATTTATGCTGACCCGGCAATTGAGGGAGCCATCGGGAGTTATCTTTATGATGATGAAGGGACAAAGGCAAAAAGGGTTGAAATTATAAAAAACGGCAGATTTATAAACTTTCTTACATCTAAGGAAACAGCAAAATCTTTTGGCAAGAAATCTAATGGCAGTGTCAGGGCAAATGGTTGGAGCAACATCCCGATTATACGAATGAGCAATATAAACCTTGAGCCGCAGGAGGGCAGATTAAATGACCTGATTGCAGACACAAAAGACGGCATTCTCCTTGAGACAAACAAGAGTTGGAGCATAGACACATTGAGGCTCAATTTTCAGTTTGGAATGGAGATTGGGTGGGAGATAAAAAATGGGAGAATAACAAGACCTCTTAAAAATCCCCTCTATTCAGGCATAACACCGGAGTTCTGGAAGACATGCAATGCAATATGCGGCAAAGAGGAGTGGCAGATGTATGGTTTGGATAGCTGCGGCAAAGGAGAGCCAGTTCAGAGCATATCAGTCGGGCATGGGGCTACGCCGGCAAAATTCCGTAAAGTGAAGGTGGGAGTAATAAAATGTTAGGCAGGGATAGGATAGTAGAGTTACTAAAAAATCTGACGCGAGAGGCAAGGAAAAATGGGGCTGGGCAGGCTGAAGCGCTTTATATAGGCAGCCACAGCTCTACTGCAAGATTTGCAAATTCAGCAGTCATGCAGAATGTAAGGGAATCGGACAGGACGGTTTATTTCAGGGTTTTATTGGACAAACAAGTGGGCATGGCATCTACAAATTCCCTGCATAGAGACGACCTGAGGAGATGTCTGAATAAGGCAATTGCCATTGCAAAACAAACGAGGCCTCTGAAATTTTTTGACTGCCTGCCAGAGCCTTATAAATATACAGAGATAAAAACACACTACTCTGAGACCGCAAATTTTACAATACCGGATAAGATAAAGACGCTTAAGGATATTTTTAGAAAACTTGTCCCTGCGAGCCTTAAGCAGGGAGCCAAAATTAAAGTTGGCGGCGCATTTTCAACTCTGGAAGCTGAGATAGGCATTGTAAATTCAAATGGTTTAACTGCATATCAGCCATTTACGTCCGCGCACATAAGCCTTATAACTTCATCTGTTTTTGCATCTGGTTTTGCAAGCCAGTTTGAACGCAATGCAAAAAATATTGACACGGAAAAACTTCTTTCCGTTGCAATGGAGAAAACCATTCTCAAACAAAAGGCAAGAAAACTAAAACCTGGGCAATATACGGTAATCCTTGAACCCGCTGCTGTAAATGAAATCCTTGAATGGCTTATCTATATAGGTTTTGGCGCAGGCGCATTTATTGACGGCACAAGTTTTATGCGCGGCAATATGGGCAAAAGAATAATGGATAAAAAGATAACAATATACGACGACGGCAATGATCCTTCCGGTTTTCCTGTGCCATTTGATTTTGAAGGTGTGAAAAAGCGGGGTCTGGATATTGTAAAAAACGGCGTGGCAAATGGTATCGCATATGACACATTTCTGGCAAAAAAATGCGGAAAGAAAACAACAGGCCATGCGCTTATACCAGAGGATATTGAAGGGGCATTTCCGTCAAATGTCTTTATAAAGGAAGGCAATTATACTGTTGAAGAGATGGTATCATTGGTTGAGAGAGGTATTCTTGTAACAAGGTTTCATTATGTAAATGGCCTTCTGGATACCAGAGCTGCCTCAATGACAGGTATGACAAGGGATGGGACATTTTATATTGAAGATGGGAAAATAAAATACCCGGTTGAGGATATGAGGTTTACAGAATCAATATTAGAGGCGTTTTCAAGAGTAGAGGCAATATCCAGTGAAAGGCAGGCATTTCCAGTCCCGTGGAGCGATATTGGAGCAAACATTGTGCCTGCGCTGCTTATAAGGGGATTTAATTTTTCGGATTAGGTAGTCCCATATCCTCATATCTCCGCCATATGTAGGGAAGATCTATGATAGTCCCCGGCTCTTTTATATCCGCCAGAGACTCAAAGGCTTTTCTCAAAACCATGATATGCTGTTTAATATTGTGCGGTTCTCCCAGCGGATGTCCAAGCTGCCATTTCAAAAATACAGCCCTTGGTGGTTTTATTTCCTCCGTGAACTTGCGGACAATGGAAATACTTATTGTGGGTATCCCCTGTTTTTCTATCTCCCTCTGTATCAGTCCAACGGACCGATTGCAGAGGCCTCAGCCGGGGGTTAAAAGAACCGCATCAACATTTTGTGTCCTTAACTTTTCTGCGACTCCCGGAGCAGTTTCATTTATAAGAGTATAGATATGGCCGCCGTCTATATGCCCCATAAAACCGTAGTTTGTCTCTGCAATGCCGCCTATCTCCCCTGCGTCTTTCAACTCTTTAAGCCGGTCAATGGGGAAGACAATATTTATATCCTTATCCGCATCCCTGTGGTCATAATAATCATGGGTTATCATTAATTGTTCTGTGGGGGTAGATAGCGGAATATCTCTATAGGTAGGGTCGCCATTTGTATCTTTCATATCAAATGGTTTTTGTGTTTTCAGATGAACACCGGCAGTAGTGATAATGGCTATCTTACAGTCTTTGATTGGCTTTGTAAGAGGCGCCCATGGAACACCTTCAACCTTCCACGGGGCAGCCTTTTTGACCCATAGTTCCACAAGGGCAGGAAACCTTGTGAATAATCTTGCAATCAATTGATTTTTTAATCTGCCCATAATAACGACCTTCCCCTGTATTTTTTAGACAAGGGCCCAAAAATAAAAATGGGCAGTTTAGTGTCATGCCCGGGACAATGTATGGCAGCCGTCACTGCAATGGGCTATCCTTCTAAGCATGAATCTCTTCATCTTAATCACCTCCCTTGCTTATGATTTTAAGTATAGCATTTTTATAATAAGAAATCCAGCCAATGTATAAGCCAAAGATGAACATTTTACATTGCAAATCAAATTGACTATTCCAATATTTCATACTACTATTTAACTCAAGAAGTACAAGTAAATTCTATGCTCAAAGAAACCTTTTACAGTTTCAGGGCAAGGGTCTTCTGGCTGACAGCCTTATTGGTATTGCTGCTGTCCATATCCTTCACAGCGGTAGTAATCTATCAGCAGGAAAGGCTTTTAAAACAGGAACTCATTAGCAGCGGGCTTAAATTATCAAGAAACATTGCCCATGATATTAAATTAAGCGTCTTTACAGAGGATACGGACTTTCTGAAAAATGCCGTCATGCAACACATTGATACAGAGGGTGCTGCGGTCTATGCTGCGGTATATAGCCTTAACTTAAAGCCCATCTTTAACTATTCAAGTAAAAAAGGGATTAGTGTCCCGCCTATAACAGAAGAGATAAAAAAACAGATAGGCCTGTCTGACGTAGCACAGGCAGGGAAAACTCAATCCTGGCAGGATAGAGGTCAAATCTATGAATTTTGGGCGACTGTTGTTTTATCAGGTGGTTTTAAAGGAGAGGATATAGTTACAGAAGAGACAAAAATGGAAAAGACCATCGGCATAGTCCGTCTTGGCATCTCCACAAAAGGGGTGGAGTTCCGCGTAAAGAATATCATCTGGACAAGCATATCTATAACCATTATCTTCCTTGTATTCTCCCTTATCCTCACATACCTATTGGCAAAACGGGTAACTGGACCATTGCTCCGTTTAAAAGAAGCCGTGGAGTCCATAGAAAGGGGCGGCGCTTACGAAGGGTTTAATATAAATTCAAAGGATGAAATAGGCGAGCTGTCGTTATCCTTTAATAATATGGTGTCTGCGCTTAAGAAAAAGGACAATGAAATTATGCGCCATGTCAAGGAGCTTTCCGCGTTAAATACAGTAGCCTCTACAGTAAACCAGTCGCTTGATCTTAAGGAAACGCTCAATGACGGCCTGAAGGAGATATTGAAGCTGACTAATATGGATGCAGGCTGGATATTCCTTTTGTTAGAAGACGGCTCTGCGCTTAAGGTTGCCGCCCATGCCGGCGTAGAGGACAGTTTTATACAAAAGATTGACTTTCTTAAGCCCGGGGAAGGTCTTGCAGGCAAAGTGGCCCTATCGGAAGAAGCCATTATAGAGGAAGATATATCCGGTGATCACAGGATTTCAAGGGGCGCTGTATTTGAAGAAGGTTTTAAGGCCTTTGCCAGCATCCCGCTGCGATCAAAGACAAGAACACGCGGGGTTATGAATATAACCTCCCGCATGGCGCATCTCTTCACAACAGATGAGGTAGAACTCTTTTACTCTATAGGAAACCAGATGGGCACGGCTGTCGAAAACTCTCAACTCTATGGGCAGTTAAAAAAACAGTTGGAAGAAATTGAGCGCACGCAGGACCAGCTTATCCGCTCTGCCCGGCTTGCCTCTCTTGGCGAGTTGTCAACCAATGTGGCCCATGAGATAAACAATCCGCTCACAGCCATATTGTCATATACGTCTATGATACTGGAAAATGCGCCTGATACTGACCCGAACAGAGAAAAATTAAAGATCATCTATGATGAAACCATGAGGATAAGATATATTGTGAGAAATCTCCTGGACTTTGCGCGGCAGACTGAACCAAGACGGGATAATTGCTGTGCGGCAGATGTGACAAAGGACACCCTGAATTTAATCAGGCATCTGGCAAAGGTTGCAAATGTAGAGATAGTTGAAGAATATGCCCCGCATATGCCGATGGTATCCATAGACATAAACCAGGTAAAGCAGGCGCTGCTCAATATATTTAACAACGCCCTCTATGCAATGCCGAACGGCGGAATTTTAAAAACAGCGGTAGAAGAAGAAAACGGATGGATAAAGATCCATATCCATGATACAGGGACCGGCATCCCAAAGGATATAATCCATAAGGTATTTGATCCGTTCTTCACAACAAAATTTACGGGGCGCGGCCTGGGACTGGCTGCGGTGCTTGGCATTGCGCACTCCCACAAGGGCGCGCTCAAAGTCTGGAGCGAACCGGAACGCGGCGCCACCTTTCGATTTTTGCTGCCCTACGCCGAGATTTC